>PKTO01000075.1 GCA_002869095.1 Clostridiales bacterium | reverse complement strand
ATGAATTGTCCGACTATATTGAGGCCAAGTATCCCTACAAGACTTTCTCTATGGGCTTGACAAGGGTTGATCCGATATATGGGAAGTTCTACTGCGGAGCAACATGCATTGAGGACGATACGGTTTTCGGCATTTACAGGAGCTGGAACACCAATAGAATTTCGGACAACTACCGTGAAACCAAAAGCCAGAATGAATACAATGAGATGATAAGAAGCATATTCAAGTTCATTCCAATACAAAGCGAGATAGAAAACATAACCGGGAGCGGCAAAGCTCCTTATATAGGAAGCCCGAACTACGAGCAGATCAATTTTTATCTTGCAGGCGAGAAAGACCATGCTGAAGACATCGAGGCCATTTTGGACAGACTAGAGGAAAGAAAAATTGAGGCCCAGGCTATCATAATGACATATGAAAAGGACGGCCATATATACAGCATAAGGCTTTCATCGGAAGACTACGGGTTGGGAGCGGAAGATATAGAAAAAAGGATAGAAATGATAAAGTAAAAGAAAATGGGACATCGGGCAGAAAGCCAAGTGTTCCTTTTTTGTTCAATTTGCAAATTGGAAACAAGAAGATCGGATTGCAATAATTCTGACATTTTGATACTATGATTATTAAATATATTATTGCAAACGCTTTTATCTCGATGCCATCATGGCGACCGAAAAGAGGAATCATGAAAACTCACAAGATAGGATTTTTGACCTACAGAAAACTTGATGCTCTGGCCCACGAGGCGGCAGGTATAATGGACGACCCGGAAGTCGAAGTTGTCTTTATTGAAGGCCTTATGGAGAACCTCATCGACCGCGTCAACCATGAGATGAAAAAAGGCGTCGATGTTTTTGTTGCCGGGGGAGCCAACGCAAGGTTTGTCGAGAAGTATACGAGCGCGAATGTCGTGAACATAAAGCTTACATTTTATGATTATTTTCAGGCAATAATTAAGGCAAAGGAAATAGGAGGATCCATAGGCATAGTCAGTTATCAGGACAACATGAAGCAGGATTATTCCGAATTGGAGGAATCCCTCGGAATAAAGATTTCGGTGATCCGCTATGAGGGCAAAGAAGACTTATGCGAGTCGGTGGAAAAATCGGGTGTGGATGTTGTCATAGGAGCCAGCCTGGCAAACGAAGTGGCGGGCAGTCTTGGCATACCGTGCATTTTCATCTATCCGGGGATAGACTCGATTATTGAGACCATAAACGACGCGAAAAGCATGTCCAAGGCCATACGCGATGAAAAGGAACGCTCGAAAATTTTTCAGTCGGTTCTTAAATTCAGCCCGAATGGCGTGATAGTTACCGACAACGAATCCAATATAGTGTTCTTCAACGCTGCCGTCGAGGAATTGTTCGACATCGATTTTAACAAAACCCAGGGAGAGATACTTTCCGAAATCCTGCCGGAATGCGAAGTCATGAGTGTTTTGGAAACCGGAGAACCCCAAATGAGCGTAATCAACAGGGTCAGGGACAAGGATGTGGTTGTGAACAGGATTCCCTTGGAAGTGGGGAACAGAATAATAGGATCACTGATAATGGTTAGCAAGGTTTCGGAAATACAAAAGACCGAGCAAAAGATAAGGATTAAAAACAACAAGAAGGGTTTCAACGCGAAAAACCGCTATGACAATATTATAGGAAACTCCGAAATAGTGAGGGAGCTTGTCGAAGAAGCCAAGCTTTATGCAAGAACAAATTCAAACATACTTATAACGGGTGAAACGGGAACCGGAAAGGAAATATTCGCACAGAGCATGCACAATTACAGCGGGGTCTACAGAGGGCCGTTTGTGGCGGTCAACTGTGCTGCAATTCCCGCCAATTTGCTTGAGAGCGAGCTCTTCGGATATGACGAGGGAGCTTTCACAGGCTCAAAGGTCGGAGGAAAAGCCGGATTCTTCGAGATTGCACACAATGGAACCATTTTTCTTGATGAAATCGGTGAATTGCCGCTTAGCCTTCAATCGAGGCTGCTCAGGGTAATACAGGAAAAAGAGGTTATAAGGGTTGGCGGAGACCGTGTCATTCCTGTAAATGTCAGAATAATCGCGGCGACAAACAAGGATTTGCTATCAAAGGTTCCCGATGAATTCAGGATGGACCTTTACTACCGTCTCAATGTGCTGGAACTGAAGATTCCTCCGCTCAGGAAGAGGGGGAACGATGTGATTGAGATATTCAAGCACTTCGTATCGAAGAACCGGTCGCTTGAAACATATAAAACGGAGATTCCGGATGAGGCGTATGACATCATGAGGTTTTATTCATGGCCGGGGAACATACGGGAGCTTGAAAATGTAAGCGAAAGGTTTTCGCTGTTCCTTTCGAGGATAAACAGGCACGACCTGAGCTCATACAGGGAGATTCTCATCAAGTCGATAGGCGAACGGCTTATAGTAATGGATTTGTTCAGAAAGCACGGATTGAATTTCGAGCCGGAAAAAAAGACTCAGAATTACAATGAGGAGCTTATAAAGGATTTGCTGGATGTTTTTTCTGACAGAAAGAACAAGGTGGCTGAAATTTTGGGAATAGGACGGACGACGCTTTGGAGAACACTCAAAACGTTTCAAAAATAGGGGATAAAAACTGAATGAAACGTTCCATTTTATAAAACCATTGAAAATCAATGGTTTTATTTTGGCACGGCAATTGCTTGTATATAGAGGCAAGCGCTAAGAATTATGCAGTACGATTACAAACAAACTAGAGGAGGAACTTATGAAAATCAAAAAGCTGTTAGTTTTAATGCTGGTCTTTGCACTCTTGGGAACCATGTTGGTGGGTTGCGGGGGATCCGACTCGGAACCGGCTGCGGAAGCTGAAACACCCCAGGAAAAGATTGTATTGAAATTGGGACACACAGGCGCGCCCGACCATCCTTACCAAAAGGCTGCTGAAATGTTTGCCGGAATAGTTGCAGAAAAAACAGACGGAATGGTCGAAGTGCAAATTTTCCCTGCCGACGGTCTTGGAAAACAAAAGGAACTTGTTGAGGGAGCACAGTTGGGAACTGTAGACATGGTTCTCACATCGGACGTTCTTTTGTCAGGATTCGAGCCCAAGATGGGCGCACTCAACCTGCCTTTCCTTTTCGAGGACTATGACCATGTTGTAAGCGCACTCAACGGAGAAGCCGGAGCAGCACTTTCGGACGCTTTGTATGAAAAGAACCTGAAAGTCGTCGGATGGTGGGAGAACGGTTTCAGACACATTTCAAACTCGAAGAGACCCATCGAGAAGCCTGAAGACCTCGAAGGCCTCAAAATCAGGACACCAAGCGGAACCGTATTTGTTGACACGTTCAACATGATGGGAGCAAGCGCAACACCGATGTCGTTCGGAGAATTGTACTCTGCACTGCAACTTGGAACTGTCGACGGACAAGAAAACCCGACTACACACGTTTTGACTCAAAAATTCTATGAGGTTCAGGATTATCTTTCCCTCACATACCACATTCACGTTGCAGAGCCTCTGATGATGAGCAGAGCTGTTTATGACAGTCTTCCCGCTGAATACCAGCAAATACTCCTCGATGCAGGAGAAGAAGTTTCAAAATGGTCTTACAATACAACAAGAGAATCTGAAGCGGCTGAAATTGAAGAAATCAAAGCGACAGGCATGAATGTAACTGTGCCGGACGTAGACGCGTTCAGAGAAGCCACAAAAGTTGTTTATGACAAGTATGAAGAGCAGTTTGGAAAAGATTTCTTGGATATGCTTAGAAACGCAGGGAAATAATCTGAAACAAATGCATGGGCGGAGAAGGAAACACCCTTCTCCGCATATGCAATATAAAGTATTGGAGGAAACAGATGTATACAATATTAAAGAGAATAAATAAAATTGCAGACAAATTCGCAAAATTTATTGTGTCTCTCTCTTTCGGAACTATGACGCTGCTGATATTCGCACAAGTAATATTCAGATATGTATTTAAGGAATCATTGTCCTGGTCCGAGGAATTGGCCAGATATATGTTCATTTGGCTCACATTCATTGGAGCCAGCGTTGCAACCAGAGAAAAAACCCATATCAATGTGGCAATGTTTGTAGACAACTTGAAATCGCCAAAATTGAAAAAGATTTTCATAGTATTGGCAAACGCGCTGAGCATGTTTTTCCTTGGTGTGTTGGTTTACTACGGATTCAATATTGCATCGCAAGTACTCAAGTTCGATCAGGTTTCGGCTTCCATGCCGTTTCTTAAAATAGGTTTTGTATATTTTGCAGTCCCAATAGGAAGCTTGATCATGTTCTTGAATTTGATCGAGATCAACCTGGCTGTAATTAAAGATGAAAATGAGGAAGGGGGTCTACACTGATGGGAGTCACACTGTTTATTGCATTTGTCGTACTCATAATATTGAGTGTTCCTATTTCCATTGCATTGGGCCTGTCTTCCATGATAGCGGTTTTATTGCATACAGACATGTCTTTGATGGTTCTTGTGCAAAAGATATTCGGAGGCGTAAATTCATTCACACTCATGGCCATACCGTTTTTCATACTGGCCGGAAACATAATGGCCGCAGGCGGTGTATCCAACCGCTTGGTTAACTTTGCGGGCACTATGATAGGACGCCTTACAGGCGGACTCGCATTGGTTTCAACAGTTGCGTGCACATTCTTCGGTGCCATATCGGGTTCCGCGCCTGCCACAACCGCTGCAATAGGAGCCGTAATGGTCGAACCCATGGAGAAGAAAGGCTACAGCAAGGAATTCGCCGCTGCGACTGTTGCGGCATCGGGAACGATAGGGCTTTTGATTCCCCCAAGCATAACAATGGTGCTTTACGGGGTTATAGCAGGAGCTTCGATCGGCAAACTGTTCCTTGCGGGAATCATTCCTGGACTTCTTATGTGCGTTACGCTCATGGGGGTTGAATACACAATTTCCAAAAAGCGGGGATACGGAGGGGACGCGCCTTCAAGCATTAAGGAAATTTTCTCGTCTTTCAAGAGCAGCATATTGGCTTTGCTGATGCCTCTCATAATACTTGGAGGAATCTATGGCGGGATTTTCACACCGACAGAAGCTGCGGTAGTAGCAGTTTTCTACGGTGTGATAATTGGACTCTTAGCCTACAAGGAGCTTAACTT
>PKTO01000072.1 GCA_002869095.1 Clostridiales bacterium | reverse complement strand
ATTGTCGTAAACAACTATGAAATTCCATCTGTTCCAATACAAATAGGAAAGGCGGACTATCCCGACGGCATAATCGAAGCTCTCGAGAAGAAAGCCAAAACAACAACACTTGACGCGATGGGAATTGCCAAAGGCATAGGAAATCCCAAAACCATGAATGTAGTGCTTCTTGGAGCGCTTGTGAAGGCCATGGGAATAACGGAAATCGATTGGGAAGAAGCGATAAGAAATACAGTGAAAGAAAGATTCATAGACATAAATATTTTGGCATTCAACAAAGGAATGGAAATGGTAAAATAGCGAATGTTAAATGGGCGAGGGGACTGTTCGAAAGAACAGTCTCTTTTTTCGAATTAACCCTTGTAATGAGTTTTCAATCTGCTATAATTAAAAGAAATAATTATGTATAATAATGCATAAATATGCATAGATATATATATTTTTTTGTCATAAAGTTGGAGGGTGTGAAATGAAAGGTTATTTGATTCTGGAAGACGGTACAAAATTCGAAGGAAATATTTTTGGAAAGAAACGCAATTCTGTGGGTGAGGTCGTTTTCAACACTGGGATGACGGGGTACCAGGAAACGCTGACGGATCCTTCATATTATGGGCAGATTGTCATACTGACATATCCTCTTGTTGGGAATTACGGCATAACTCTCGAAGACAACCAGTCCGAGAAACCGAAGGTAAGGGGATTCATTGTAAGGGAAGCTTCAGCTAATTATTCGAACTGGAGGGGAAGGGAATCAATTGACGAGTACCTTTACAAGAACGACATAGTCGGGCTCGAGGGCATAGATACAAGGGCACTGACGAAAATGATTCGGGAAAATGGAACGATGACAGGGAAGATAGTGGCATACGATGACGGAGTGGATGTGATGGAGGAAATCAAGTCCTTTGACAATTCTGATGCTGTTCATCAAGTGACACCTAAATTCAACTATGACTTGATGCCTATCACACCGAAGGTCGCTGTAGTGGATTATGGAATAAAGAGAAACATACTTAGCGCCCTGGTGAACAGGAATGTCCATGTCAGGGTATTTTCATGCCTTAATACGGCAGAGGAGATACTCGACTTCAATCCGGACGGAATTTTTCTTTCAAACGGACCTGGAGACCCCGCTTTCCTGAAGGCGGAAATAGAAACGGTCAAGTCGCTCATAGGAAAGAAACCCATTTTTGGCATATGTCTCGGCCACCAACTCCTTGCACACGCTCTCGGGGGAACCACCAAAAAGATGAAATACGGCCATAGGGGCTGCAATCATCCCGTAAAGGACCTCGCTAAAGACAGAGTGTTCATAACATCGCAGAATCACGGATATGAAGTGGTCGAAGAAAGCCTGGACAAGAACGTGCTGGAAATAACGCACTTGAACATGAACGACAATACTGTGGAGGGAATGAAGCATCTTTCACTCCCCATATTCAGCGTGCAGTTCCATCCGGAAGCTTCTCCCGGTCCAAGCGATTCGGATTATCTGTTCGACGAATTTTTGAATATGATTAAAAAGGAGAATAAACATGTCAATATATAAGGGGCTTGAAAAGGTTATGGTGATCGGTTCGGGACCAATCATCATTGGACAGGCTGCCGAATTCGATTATTCCGGCACACAAGCCTGCAAGGTTTTAAGGGAACATGGACTGAAGGTCGTATTGGTGAACAGCAATCCGGCTACGATCATGACGGACAAGGAAATGGCCGACAGCGTTTATATAGAACCGTTGACGGTTGAATTTCTCGAAAAGATAATTGCAAAGGAAAAGCCTGACGGCGTACTCGTCGGCATGGGAGGACAGGTCGCTTTGAACCTTGCCCTGGAGCTTTGGAAGGCTGGAATTCTTGACAGATACAACACCAAGCTTTTGGGGACGAATATAGATGCGATAGAAAAATCGGAAGACCGTGAAAAATTCAAACTGATGATGGAAAGCATTGGAGAGCCTGTTATAGAGGGGATGATTGCATCTTCGCTGCAGGAAGCCTGCGAGCAGGCCGATGAAATTGGTTACCCCATAGTCGTTCGTCCAGCCTACACATTGGGAGGAACCGGCGGGGGAATAGCCGCAGACAGGGATGAACTGGAAAAAATAGTTCCGGTCGGCCTTGCCTACAGTGCTGTCGGACAGGTGCTGATTGAAAAGAGCGTCAAGGGTTGGAAGGAAATTGAGTACGAGATGATCCGCGACAACAAGGGCAATTGCATAACCGTTTGCAACATGGAAAACATCGACCCTGTCGGCATCCATACCGGAGACAGCATAGTCATAGCTCCTTCCCAAACACTAAGCGACAAGGAATACCAGATGTTGAGAAACGCTTCGATAAAGATTGTCACGGCGCTTAACATAAAGGGAGGATGCAATGTACAACTTGCCTTGAACCCATACAGTTTCGAATACAGGGTCATAGAGGTAAACCCGAGGGTCAGCCGATCGTCGGCCCTTGCATCCAAGGCTACCGGATATCCCATAGCAAAGGTTGCGGCGCAAATAGCCATAGGCCTTGACCTCGATGAAATTCCCAATGACGTTACAGGCAAGACTCTCGCATGCTTTGAGCCTACACTCGACTATTGCGTCATAAAAATACCCAAATGGCCCTTTGACAAGTTTGAAACTGGAAACCGAACATTGGGAACCAAAATGATGGCTACCGGCGAAGTGATGGCGATAGGAAACAGTTTTGAAAGCGCCCTGCTGAAGGGCATAAGATCGCTTGAAATCTGTGTATTTTCTTTGCAAATCGAAAAGGCAGCGGCTTTCAGCGATGACCAAGTAATACAAAAGATAATGAAGAGCGATGACGAGAGACTCTTTTTCCTTGCGGAGCTTCTAAGAAGAGGCTACAATACGGAATATCTTTGGGAATTGACGGAAATAGACAGATTCTATCTCGAGAAAATAAACGGAATAGTCAAGCTCGAAGAGGGGTTGAAGAAAAAATCCCTTTCTGAAATCGACAGCGAAGAGCTGCTTTCATTAAAGAAAAAAGGTTTTGCAGATGTGGCGATAGCATCTTTCACCAAATCGGATGAGATGGATGTATTCGAAAAACGCAAGAAAAATGGGGTAATGCCGGTCTTCAAGATGGTTGACACCTGCGGAGGCGAATTCGAGGCACAGTCTCCATACTACTATTCGACATATGATCCTTACGACGAGGTTGTTGTAAGCGACCGTAAGAAGGTAATAGTAATAGGATCGGGTCCAATAAGGATCGGGCAGGGGATAGAGTTTGACTATTGCTCGGTCCACGGGGTGATATCGCTTGAAAAGATGGGAATAGAATCAATAATAATAAACAACAACCCCGAAACGGTCAGCACAGATTTTGACACGTCCGACAAGCTTTATTTCGAGCCCCTCACGGAAGAGGACGTGATGAACATCGTGATAAAGGAAAATCCGGATGGAGTCATTCTGCAGTACGGAGGCCAAACGGCAATAAAACTGGCAGAACACATGGAGAAAATGGGAGTTCCAATACTCGGGAGCGGATACGATTCCATAGACCGGTCAGAGGACAGGGAAAAATTCGAGGCGGTTTTGGAAAAACTGAATATAGCCAGACCTTCAGGAAAGGCTGTAATGAATGTGGAGGAAGGGCTTGAGTTCACAAAAGTTTGCGGATTTCCCGTCTTGATCCGTCCGAGCTATGTTTTGGGCGGAATGGGAATGGAAATAGCCTATGACGAGTCTGAATGCGTGGAGTATCTTGAGAACGCATTCAAGAAAGACAAAAAGAATCCTGTACTGATAGACAAGTACCTGAACGGAAAAGAAATTGAAGTGGATGCAATAGGGGACGGGACAGACATACTGATACCGGGAATAATGGAGCATCTGGAAAGAGCCGGAGTCCACTCGGGAGACAGCATATCAGTATATCCGGCCTTCAGTTTGAGCCAAGAAATAAAAAATAAAATCATAGAGAACACCGAAAAACTTGCATCCGAATTGAATGTTCTTGGGCTTGTAAACATACAGTATGTAGTTTACGACGACAAGGTATATGTAATAGAGGTCAATCCGAGGGCGTCGAGAACCGTGCCTTATATAAGCAAGGTCACAGGAATCCCTATGATAAAGCTTGCAACAGAAATAATGATGGGTTCAAAGCTCAAAGATTTGGGTTTCGGTACGGGACTATATAAGGAAAGCGGTTATTATGCAGTAAAAGTTCCTGTCTTCTCTATGGAAAAGCTTCCGCAGACAGAAATTGCGCTTGGACCCGAAATGAAATCCACGGGAGAGGCCCTGGGTCTCGAAAAAGACCTTTACAAGGCCATTTATAAAGGACTTGTCGGTTCAAGACTCGAATTGGGAAGCATCGGGAGGGTATTGGTAAGCATATCCGACAATTACAAGAAAGAGTTCGAACCGATTGCAATGAAAATGAAAAGGCTGGGATTCGAGTTTTACGCAACAAAAGGAACAGGCCAATACCTCGGCAGGCTGGGGATCGACTACAAGCATGTAGCCAAGATAGGAGAAGAGGAGACCAACGTGCTTTCTCTTATTCGAAACGAAAAGCTCACACTTGTCATAAACATCCCGAGCAAGGGCAGAAACAGTTTGACGGAAGGCTTCAATATAAGAAGGACATCCATAGAAAACAGGGTCCCGTGCATGACATCGCTCGACACATTGAATTATGTACTGGACATATGGGAACGCGACATCAAAGAAGAAGACGTTGAAGTTTACGACATAACGAAGATATAGAAAAGCAATGTGTGGAAAGTAGCAAGTGGAAAGTGGAAAGAAAAAAAGCAAAAGACAAGAAAAGCTGCCTTGAAATTTTAAAGGCAGCTTTTTTATGGTACAAATGGCAGTATAAAAAATCTGTTTAGAATCTAAAATTCTTCCATGGAAATGATTGATGATAGAGATATTTAAGTTAATTGTTGTTTCATTGATTTTAAATATCTTTCTTTCTACTTCCTGCTTTCCACTTTCCACTGAAGCTAGTCAGCAGCTTGTGAGGCTGACTAGCTCCTATAGTATCCGTTGATCCTAACATAGTCATAGCTCAAATCGCATCCCCATGCCTTGGCGGAGAAGCTTCCGTCATTCAAGCGCACATGAATGATTACGGTTTCGTTTT
>PKTO01000166.1 GCA_002869095.1 Clostridiales bacterium | reverse complement strand
TCCTCCGAATACAATCCGTTTTTCATTATATAATGTTCTACCGCTTCAGGAAGCAGATACTTTATCGGTCTGTTGCCGGCAATTCTGTTCCTTATGTCCGTTGAGGAAATATACACAGCCGACACAGTCATCGTCTGTATGTCGGCGGAATAGTTTTCTTTATAGTACTCTATCATCGACGACATGTTGCTGTCTGTTACGCCCGGTCTTGTAGCAGCTATGAATTTGCACATCTTCAGCAGTTCGGCAGGTTCCTTCCATGATTCGATTGTGCTTATTGCATCCGCCCCTATTATGAAATAAAATTCAACATCCTTGTCCATGTATTTTTTCTTGAGTTCCCTCATGGTCTCGATAGTATAGGAAATATCTTTCTTGTCTATCTCTATACGCGAAACATCCAGGTATGGATTTGTCATTGTGGCGAGCAAAATCATCAAATACCTATGTTCGCCCTTTGTTATTCTGAGTTCCCTCTTGTGTGGCGGTATTCCAACCGGAATGAATATAACCTTGTCAAGATTGTAATTTTGCCTTATCTGTTCGGCTATGACGAGATGTCCATAATGAATGGGGTCGAATGTCCCACCCATTATGCCTATCCTGTATTTTTTATCGTCCTCGAGCACCAATTGATTTTTAAACATTCCATCCTCCGCGAAAACTGAATTTCCCCCTGAAAATCTACGGCAATTCAATGGTCTTATTATCTTTTGATTCTCTGTATATGACGAATTTCCTTCCTATTGACTGTACAAATTCGGCTTTCAAAGCTTCTGCCGCTTCATTCGCAGCTTCCTTAGCCGACAATTGGCAATTTTCAAGCACGTGAACTTTTACAAGTTCCCTGGCTTCAAGAATTTGATCCAATTGAGCCAAAACCGCATCGGTTATGCCCTCTTTGCCTATCTGCGCTTTTGTACCAAGCCCGTTGGCCAAAGCCTTAAGGTAGCTTCTTTGTTTACCCGTCATTCAAACACCCCCTTATTCGATGTAATCGAACTCATTGCCCTCTATCTCGATTGTCGAGCCTTCTCCTGCACCCATTTTCTTCAATTCTTCGAAAACGCCCTTCTTTTTTAATATTCCCTGAAATCTCTGTACAGAATCCCAATCCTCGAAATTTGTTGATTTCATC
Source organism: Clostridiales bacterium (assembly GCA_002869095.1). Classification (GTDB taxonomy): domain Bacteria; phylum Bacillota; class Clostridia; order Peptostreptococcales; family BM714; genus BM714. Next base: position 4,011 of record PKTO01000166.1, on the reverse strand, counting down.
AGCTTTTCAACCGAGTATCCTGTGATGCGGAATGTTTCATTGATTCTTTCTATATTCCAATCGCGTTCCTTCTTCTTGTATCGGTAAACTTTGTGGTCTTCCTTGTCTTGTTCACCGATTCCCGTTTCAACGGGTTCCAGATTGTCCAGCATTCCTGTTATCTTTTTCATCAAATCATCCAGCCCGTCGCTCGCCGCGGCTGAAATGAAGAACACATCGTATCCTCTGCTTTCCATTTCTTTTCGAAAAGAGTCGATGTCGGACTGATCTTCCGTCAAATCAGTCTTGTTTCCTACCACAATCTGTTTTTTGGCGGCCAAATCAACCGAATAGGACCTTAGTTCCTCATTGATCATTTCGAAGTCATTTAAGGGATTTCGTCCTTCCGAGCCCGATATGTCGACCACGTGAACAAGCAATCTGGTCCTTTCAATATGCCTCAAAAAATCATGTCCCAAGCCGGTTCCCTCATGAGCCCCTTCTATAAGACCCGGTATGTCGGCCATTACGAAGCTCTTGCCCTTTACGGCTTCCACCACTCCCAAATTTGGATGAATGGTTGTAAATGGTAATTGGCTATTTTGGGTTTGGCTTTCGAAACCTTCGAAAGGATGGTCGATTTCCCTACGTTGGGCAGGCCTATCAATCCAACCTCGGCCAGAAGCTTGAGCTCAAGCACAAGAATCCTCTCGTCTCCAGGATCGCCCGCTTCGGCAAAATTCGGAGCCTGGCGTATCGAGCTCTTGTATCTGGTGTTTCCGTTTCCGCCTTTTCCGCCTTTTGCTATTATCACAGACTGTCCTTTTTCTACAAGATCCGCAATAATCAGATTCGTTTCGGCATCCTTCACCACGGTTCCAGGAGGCACGCTCAAAGTCAAATGGCGGCCGTTCTTTCCGAACATTTTCTTTTTCCCGCCGTTTTCTCCATTTTCCGCGCTGTATTTTGTCTTGTATCGAAAATCCATAAGCGTTTTCATTCCGTCGTCGACTCGAAGTATAATGCTGCCTCCATTTCCTCCGTCTCCGCCGTCGGTTCCTCCGTCAGGCACATATTTCTCATGCCGAAATGAAATCGCTCCGTCTCCGCCTTTTCCTGCCCTTACCGATATTTTCGCTTCATCAATAAACATATTTCCACCCTCTAACAATAAAAAGCCCACACCTCATAAAGGGCATGGGCTTTTTTTCTATTGAACGTCAACACTTGCCGGATAAACACTGGCCTGTTTTCGATCCTTGCCTTTTCGTTCGAACTTAAGAATACCGTCAGCCTTTGCAAACAGCGTATCGTCCCCGCCTCTGCCGACATTCAAACCCGGATGGATTTTAGTGCCTCTCTGCCTGACAAGAATGCTTCCAGCGCTCACAAATTGGCCATCAGCCCTTTTGACGCCTAATCTCTTTGATTCACTGTCTCTACCGTTCTTCGAAGAACCGACACCCTTCTTGCTTGAGAAAAGTTGGAGATTCATTTTAATCATCATAATCGTCGCACCTCCTTATACGAATATTCACATAATCGGGATAGCTTTCAGCAACACTTTCATATCCCACGTAAATCGTCTTCATTATTGTCGCCACCCTTTGCTTTTCATTTGGCGGCAATTTCCTGGGAACCAGGCATCTCAGATAACCTTCCGACACATCGTATTCAAAATCAATGCCGGTAAGTTCTCCAAGTGCGTTTACCGCAGTCTGAGCGAGAACGGAAACGCTTGCGCAGACTATGTCCCTGCCGTATTCATCGCTTTCAGCGTGTCCGGAAACTTCAAACCCCATGATTTCTGTGTCTTCTCTAAAAACCATTATTTCTATCATGACGGCCTTCCAGCTTTCCTATGCGTTGATCGCGTCGATCTTGACTTTTGTATACGGCTGTCTATGTCCTTGCTTTCTTCTGTAGTCCTTTTTGGCTTTATACTTGTAAACGATGACTTTGGGTCCCTTGCCTTGCTCAAGAACCGTTGCATCAACCGAAACGCCTTCAATATAAGGTTTTCCGAAGGAAACTTCGCCTTCCTTGGAAAAAGCGAGAATTTTTTCGAAATTTATCTTTCCGCCTTCCGCTTCATTGAGTTTTTCGATGAAAAGTGTATCGCCTTCCTGTACTCTGTATTGTTTTCCACCTGTTTCAATAATTGCATACATGCCTTGTACACCTCCTCTAAACAATCTCGCCGAACTCAGGCGGCATTCGCTCTTAATACCTGATCCGTGCGGTTCTTCGTGCTTATGCATGATACCACACATGCCGCACATAGTCAACAAACCGATTATATCACAAACTTCGCCATTTATAAATAGATGATTTCAAATTCCCCCGGTTTCATTTCCTTGTTTTTTCTTATTTTTACAAGCTGGCCGTATCTTTCCCTGGCAACTGCTTCATATCCTGTTTTCTCGAGCCATTCTCCTGTTGCCAAGTCTGTGCAGAGCTCCAATTTGTCCATGGATGTTTCTGATTTTATTCTCGAGAGTTCTTTCTCTATCCGCCCCATGGTATATACAGGTTTCTCAAATGTCTCTTCCCTCATATGGAATCTTCTCGATGAAACGCCTTTTTTCTCTCTTGCCATTTCGAAAAGACCGGCTTTCGTGAATCCGTATACATCAAACTTGCGGTTGTCGTATTTTGCAAAAATGTCTTCCATCATTCCGCATATTTCTTTGCGGGCCTTTTTGCCCTCATCCAAAAAATCTATCAGTATCATGCCGGAAAGGTTTCTGAGCATTATTTGTCTCGCGGCTTCAGCGGCAGCTTCTCTGTTTGTTGTCGACACCGCCCCCCCTGTTGCATTTTTTGCTGAATTCACATCTATGGACGTCAGCGCCTCGGTCTCTTCGATTATTATGTTTCCCCCGCCCGGGAGCCATATCTTTTTCTTTACGGACTCTTCCAGTGCCTTGCCCGCAGAATGAAGGGAAAAAGTGTTCCACCCTTCCGATATATCCCGAAACTCGCACATCTCTACAACTACTCCAGAACACGAACCTAAAACGGATTCCATGTCGTCCGCACAATCAAAAACGATTTTGTCCAGACCCCTGTATGAATTGTTTATTACTTTTTCGACCGCGAAATCAGCTCCCTTGTATATCCTTTTGGGAGCTCTTGCATATGCCATTTGCGAACAAACGTCTTCCCATTTGGCTTCCAAATTTCTATAATCGTTCCTTATGGCTTCATTTGAAAGCTTTTCAGCATGGGTCCTTATGATCATTCCGCATGACTTTTTATGCATTTCATATGCCAATTCCTTAAGCCGCCGTATTGATTCGGGGTTATCGACTTTATTTGAAACTGCTATCCTGTTGTTGTCATCGTCATAAAAAACCAATCCGTCTCCCTGGACGCTTAGCTTTCCTGTCAATTTCGGGCCCTTGCCGCCGACTGCTTCCTTTTTTATCTGTACTGCAATTTCATCTCCGGACTTAATAAGCTCGGAAATTTTATCTTTGCCGTAACCGCCCTTTATTTCCTCTTTTTGCAGATATCCGTTTCTGTCCAGGCCAATATCAACAAATGCCGCCTGCATGGAGTCGATGACCTTTTCAACCCTTCCAATGTAAATGTCGCCTATTCCGCCCTCTCCGCCTTCTGAAATCTCCAATCTGTATACAAGATCGTCAAAAATGACTGCCGCTCTCTTCATCCTTCCGATTGTGTTGAAAACTATTGCATTCATCGGGCCTCCACCCCTGAAACGGTTTCTTCCAAAGAAAGCGGTCCGCTTTCAGCCTTTGAAAAAAGATCGATTCTCAAGACATTCACATTGTGGGGATCGATATTCCAGCCGATTTTTTCCCCCAAGCCATTTATTAGAAACAAGGGATTGAGATTCCCCCGGCTGCCTGCACTCAAAAGGACTTTGAGGACGATTCGATTGTTTTCAAAGTTTACTTTTTCATGGCCGTGTATGTCGTCCTTAAGATCTTTTTCAACAATCTTGCCGGACTTTGTGCGTTTGCGAGCCGGAATCGGCCCCGATTCCAGAATTTTTTCCAATTC
>PKTO01000097.1 GCA_002869095.1 Clostridiales bacterium | reverse complement strand
TTGTCGTTATTATCAGTATCTCCTCTATTCCCGACGCAACGATTTCCTCGACTATATACTGGAGTGCCGGCTTGTCTACAATGTTCAGCATTTCCTTTGGCACTGCCTTGGTAGCCGGGAGGAACCTGGTTCCCAAGCCGGCCGCCGGTATTATGGCTTTCTTGACTTTCATCATATTACCTCCTCTGGATTCACGCTGCAGGATTTCGGTCGAAACAGGTCATTCGTGGAAATTCTTATTCGTAAATCCTTTCTTTCCTTATTTCTTCTTCTGTCGTGTAGGCCAAACCTATCGTTCCCGGTCCGACGTGCAAGCCTATGATAGGCCCGATTGGCATTATAGACGGAGTTTTTCCGATTATGCCTTCAATGATTTTCGCCAATACCTCGGCTTCGGAGAGCGCATTGATATGATGAACGGTGACGTTTCGCAATCCAAAGCTGTCTGTTTCCTGCTTGAAATTTTCCACTATCCTTTTTATCGCTTTTTTTTGCGTTCTGACTTTATCGTATATGTCCGCGTCGCCTTCGTCGTTTACCGTGAGAATGGGATTTATCTTGAGCATGTTTCCCACAAGGGCGCCCGCTCCGCCTATTCTTCCGCCTTTTCTGAGGTGGGTCAGATTTTTCGGGGCAAACAGAAACCGGCTGCATCTCAGCATGTGTTTTGCCGTTTCAACCACCTGCTCGAAGGATTTACCCTCCATGGCCTCCTCGGCCGCTTTTATGACCGCATATCCCATGTCCATGCAATTGGTCTTGGAGTTTATCACTTGTATTTCAAATTTTCCCCAACTCTCCCTGACCATCCCGCCTGCCATTACGGCGGTATTGTATGTGCCGCTCATTTTATCGGAAAGGAATATGCCCAAAACTTTTTTGCCGTTTCGGGCGCATTCCTCATATATGTCGATAAAGTCCTTTACCGGAGGTTGCGAGGACTGCGGAATTTTATTTTTCGCTTCCATAAGCCTGTAAAATTCGACATTTTCAATTTCCGTCTCTTTTATTTGCTCATCTCCGAAAGTGAAGCTCAGCGGAATGATTTTTATTCCCAATTGGTCTGCAACTTCTTTTGGTATATTGCTTGTGCTGTCTGTAACTACTTGTATGTTCACCTTGCTTCCCCCTTGCTCTTTTAAAAAATTTTATCTGTGGTGTTTTTATTTTCATCCGCTCTATAAAGCCTTTGCGTAGGATAGGCCAAATCTATGTCCGGATTGGAATTTACCATGTCCAATACGTCCTCCCATATTTTTTCGCTTACATCCCTTCTGTTTCTGGGCTTGCAAAGATGTCTTATGGTGAGCGCCACGCCGTTGTCCGACACATCGGTATATACGATAGGCGTCAGATGGTTATAGAATATCATGAATTTGCGGGAAGCTTCCTTGACGCTCCTGCCGGCCTCTTCTGTCAGATGCATTGTATGGGCTTTTGCGATTTTTTCGAGCATCCCTTTCGCTTTTCTCCAATCGCTTTCAAATGTTATTGTCACTCTTATTTCATTCCATATATATTTGAATCCCTTGCTGTAGTTTGCAAGGCTTTTGGTGAAAACCATGCTGTTGGGAATATGCACTATCCTTCCGGTGCTCTGGTCCGCTCCCGCCCAGTTGTTTATTTCAAGAAGGGTGAACTGGAACACCCTTATGTCGATTACGTCTCCCGATATGGAGTTTATTTCTATCCTGTCTCCGACCTCAAGCGGCCTTTTGACTATTATGAACAGCCATGCGGCAATGTCCGAAATGGGGTCTTTGAGCGCGATCGCCAATCCTGCAGAAAAAATCCCCAGAAGGGTGGTTAATGATTCTATGCCTTGGAACCAGATTCTCGCTATCAGCAGAGTCGCAACGAAATACAGAATATATGTTATGACTTTTCTGATTTTGTAGCTGGCGTGATGCCCTTCTATACGTCCGGTGATCAGCTTTGTCAGCACGCGGCCAAAAAGCCAGGCAAAGAAGAATATAGCCAGGCTGATCATAAGTTTTATCCCGTAGTCGTAGCTTATTCCGGTTGCATCATTAAATTGCTCAATCAACGATTTCATTCGAATCATTCCTTATTTATACTTTGTTGTGCCTTTCCTTCAGCTTCACAAGCTCGTCAATCTTTTTCTCAATTCTCAAAAGCGCGTTTTCCTCGCTTTTTCCATTGGCCATATTTTCGGAAAGTCCCGACAAATTCCTGTCCAGATTCTTTTTCATGTCCTCTGTGGCTTTTGCCATTTTGCTTATTTCCTCGAAGACAATGCTGTTGGCCCTTTCCAAAGTGCTTTCCAGTTTCCTTGTCGATTCGGTGAATCTTTTCAAAAACCGGTCGTTTTCGGATTCGAGAAACATTGAGAGAAGCCTGCCCGGGTCCAGAACCTCGTTAAGTCCGTATCCACTTATCTTATAGGTTCCTCCGGCCGTGCAATACGGTTTGTTCTTGCCGGGCGATATCTCGACCCTGAAAAAAGGTTTCATCTTCAGGTTCTCGACGTATATTTCCATGTCCACCTTGGGGATGCAGCTGTTGGATTTGCTCAGTATGTTGAGCCTTTCCTGGTCTCCGACATCACAACCGATTATTTTCCCTCTCTGCCTGTTTTTTTCACCCGTATCCTCCTTGACGCCTATGAGAATCGTTCCCCCGTGCTCGGAGTTTGCAAAAGCAACGATGTCCGCAGAGTCGAGTCCTCCGACGCTTTGCTTGAACTCTATTTCATAATTTTCCTCGGCGTCAAGAAGCTGTTTTGTCCTCTTTGTTATAACATCGAATACATTGCCGCCTGTCATAGTATCAATCCTTTCATGTCTATGCTTTCCTTTGTTTGACTTCGCCCTTTCTGTAGGCTGCCAGAAGCAGGCTTAAAAGTTCGATCTGTTTCTTCAGCTCTTCTCCTACGTCAGTGTCTTCAACGCTTTTCCTTCGTGCTGTCTTCTCCAGGACAGTGGTGGTGGATATCATGTCCTTTTCTTCATTTATGGCCTTTTCTATGGATTCGAAAGGCTCGTGGCAAGCAAGAAGCAGTCCATATGAATTGTATATCAGCGTGTAGCCCGCAGTTCCCGTTGTCGCCTGATACGCCTTGGAAAATCCGCCGTCTATGACAAGAAGCTTGCCGTCGGCCTTTATGGGGCTCTCTCCGTCTTTTCTCTTTACCGGGACATGTCCGCTGACTATGTGGGATGTTTGCGGGTCCAGGCCGAACTCGACGAGTATTCTTTCCGCCGCATCGGGGTCGTCCCTGAGTGCGTAATAGCTGTTCTTGGCCTCGGCATGTGTCTTCTTGTCATCTATGAAATATCGTTCGAATGTCGTCATTTTATCCTTGCCGAAGAGCGGGGAATTCTCGCCGCACCACATATACCACATTGCGTCCCTTGCGTATGAGCGTTCGGGAGAACCTTCCTTGTTGTAGAAGGCCTGCCTCGCCAGTTCGTCGCATTTGTCGAGAAGGCTCTTTCCTTTGTATCCGCTGCCTTCGATCGGAATATTCCTGAAACTGCCGTCCTCGTTCATTGGAATGCATGCATGATAGAGAAGATTCGAGTTGTATTTCAAATACATGCTTCCCTTTGTATACATCAATTCAATATGCTTTTGCAGCTTCTCGCTGTTTATGAAGGAATGCGCCAGTTTTTCGATAACCTCGCTCTCATCTTCGGTGAGGGAATACGGGTCTTTTGGATTAACCGTCGGAAAAGCAGTGTCTTTCATCGGATAGTATTGCCCCCCGATTTCAACCGTGCCGGCATCGCGGTCCATCTTGCCCAGGAGCAAGCGGTTTTCCATCTCGTATGCCGGATGCTTAAGTATGGTCTGCCCTTCAAGCTTGAATTGGATTATTGCTATCGCCTTGTGCATCTTGGATATCATGTCGAGGTCCTTTTGCCTGTAATTTGCATGTTCCATTGTCTTTGGCATAAATTGAAGACACGGGTCGTCTCCATATTGCTCAAGCGCGAAGGTCGCCAATGGAAAGAGGTTTATTCCGTAGCCGTCTTCGAGTGTAGCCATGTTTGCATACCGGCATGATATCCTCACTACGTTTGCGATGCATGGCGCAGACCCGCAGGCAGCCCCCATCCACAGAATGTCGTGGTTTCCCCACTGGATGTCAAGCGAATGGTGTTTCATCAAGGAATCCATTATTATATGGGACCCCGGCCCCCTGTCGTAAACGTCTCCGACTATGTGCAGCCTGTCGACCGCAAGCCTTTGGATTACGCAGGCTATGGCCTCTATGAACTCGTCCGCCCTGTCGATGTCGATTATGGTTTCAACAATCTTTCTGTAATAATGCGCCTTGTCCTCGATTGCAAAGTCCCGGTGCAGGAGTTCTTCGATTACATACTTGAAATCCTTGGGCAAAGCCTTCCTGACCTTTGACCTTGTGTACTTGGACGACACCGCCCTGCAAATCTCGAGCAGGCGGTGTATGTTTTCCGAATACCATTTGTCCAAATCGGTTTCGCTTTCCTTTATTATTTCGATTTTTTCGGCAGGATAGTAAAGCAGGGTCAGGAAGCTTCTCAGCTCCGCTTCATTGAGCGATTCGCCGAAAAGTTCGGTCGCCTTCCTCCGGAGCACGCCGGATGCGTTTTTCAACACGTGTGTGAATGCCTCGTATTCTCCGTGCAGGTCCGTAAGGAAATGCTCGGTTCCCTTGGGCAGATTCAAAATCGCCTTGAGGTTGGTTATTTCCGTGCATACGGATGCCACGTTGGGATACTGCTTAGACAGCATTTTGAGAAATTCGATATTTTTTTCTATTTCCTTTTCCATGGATATCCCCCATTCTTCTATTGCAAGATGTCTCCGGGCAGCATCTGCGCCTACGCTTCGATTATCGTTCCGGCTTTGCCCTTTAGCGCCTCTATGGCAGTATCGAGCGAAGTGATTATAGCCTTTTCTCCGCCGCTTTCGACAAAAAGCATGCATGCCTCCACCTTTGGCCCCATGCTCCCTTTTTTGAAGTGGCCTTCCCTTTGGAGCCTTTTGACTTCCTCTGCGCCTATTCTGTCAAGAGCCTCCTGGTCAGCCTTGCCGTGGTTCTAGTATACTTTTGAAACATCGGTAAGAATCATGAATATGTCGGCCTCGAGTTCAACCGCCAAGCGCTTGCCCCCGAAATCCTTGTCTATTACCGCTTCTATCCCTATAAGCTTGCCCTCATCT
>PKTO01000246.1 GCA_002869095.1 Clostridiales bacterium | reverse complement strand
TTAAGGCTGTCGAAAACACCCGACTTTATCATGCTTTCCACAGCACGCTTGTTAAGTTCGGAAGTTTCAACACGTTCGCAGAAATCTATGAAGCTCTTGTAGGGCGCCGATTTCCTTTCTTTTATTGTAGAAGCAATTATGCCTTTGCCCACATTCTTGATGGCAAGGAGTCCGAAATTTATGTTTCCCCCGTTGACCGTAAAATGCTTGTAGCTTGTGTTTATGTCGGGAGGAAGAACGTCTATTCCCATTCTCTTGCAGTCTTGTATATATTGAGCCACCTTTGCCGAATTTCCGGTAACGCTTGTCAATAGAGCCGCCATGAATTCAACCGGGTAGTAGTTTTTCAAATATGCCGTCTGGTAAGCAAGTATCGCATATGCCGCGGCGTGGCTTTTGTTGAATGCGTATTTGGCAAAATCAATCATGTCGTCGAATATCTTGTTTGCCGCCGCTTCCGGAACTCCCTTGCGCATGCAGCCCTCTATTTCGATTGTTCCGTCATCTCCGGTTTTACCGTGAATGAAGTACTGTCTCTCTTTTTGCATGACATCCATCTTTTTCTTGCTCATCGCCCTGCGCACGAGGTCGCTCCGGCCGTAACTGTAGCCCCCGAGTTCACGAACCACCTGCATTACCTGCTCCTGGTAGACCAAGCACCCGTATGTCACATCGAGAATGCCCCTCAGGCTTTCATGGACATATTTTATTTCTTTAGGATTGTTTTTGTTCTTGATGTATGCCGGTATTGAATCCATAGGACCCGGCCTGAACAATGAGATTCCTGCTATTATATCCTCGAAGCTTTCCGGTTTGAGTTCCTTCATGAATTGGCGCATTCCGGCGCTCTCCAATTGGAAAACTCCCAATGTGTCTCCTTTGCTTATCATGTCGAATACATCCGCATCGTCAAAAGTTATGGCGTTCAAGTCTATTTTCTTGCATTGGTTGAGTTCTATGAATTTCAATGCGTTTTTTATTACGCTCAAGTTGCGAAGACCCAGAAAGTCCATCTTCAGCAGCCCGAGCTCCTCCAAAAGACCCATGGTGAACTGTGTCACAACACTGTCGTCGTGAAGGTAAAGAGGCACGTATTCGTCTACAGCGTCTTTTGATATTACAACACCTGCAGCATGCGTGGAAGCATGGCGCGGCATTCCCTCGAGTTTTAACGCGTTGTCAATCAGATATTTGGCGTTTTGATCCGAATCGTAAATGGCTTTGAATTCGGAGCTTATTTCAAGCGCCTTGCCGATTGTTATTCCAAGGTCGGTCGGGACAAGCTTGGCTATTTTGTCCACGTCTCCGTAGGGGATGTCCAAAACCCTTCCAACATCACGTATTGCAGCCCTGGCCGCCATTGTCCCGAAGGTTATTATTTGCGCCACCTTTTCCTTGCCGTACTTTTCGACGACATATTCAATCACTTCCTGCCTTCTGTCGTCCTCAAAGTCTATATCTATGTCGGGCATGGTTATGCGTTCGGGATTGAGAAATCTTTCGAATATCAGCTTGTATCGGATAGGGTCTACATCGGTTATTTTTAGGACATATGCAATTATGCTTCCTCCGCAGCTTCCCCTGCCGGGACCCACAACGATTCCGCTCTCCTTTGCAAAGCGTATGAAGTCCCATACTATGAGGAAATAATCCACGTAGCCCATTTCCTCTATTACCCCTATTTCATACTCAAAACGCTCAAGAAGCTCTTCCGTGACTTCTCCGTATCTTTCTCTCAATCCTTCCAGACAAAGCTTTCTAAGATATTCGTTGTTGGCTATTCCCTCCGGAATATCAAACTCCGGAAGGTATATTTGATCGAAATCAAAACTTACGTTGCACCGCTCTGCAATCCTGACAGTGTTTTCGAGCGCTTCCGGCGCATAATCGAAAAGCTCCGCCATTTCTTCCGGAGACTTCAGATAGAACTCGTCTGTCGGAAATTTCATTCTTTCGGTGTCGCTAAGTATCTTGCCTGTCTGTATGCATAGAAGGATATCGTGCGCACGGCTGTCCTCTTTCCGGATATAGTGAACATCGTTTGTGGCGACCAACGGAATTTGAAGTTCCTTGCTTATCTTAAGCAGCTCTTGGTTTACGAGCTTCTGTTCGGGTATGCCGTGGTCCTGGAGCTCAAGATAAAAATTGCCTTTTCCGTACATGCCGCTCAGACATCTCGCCTTTTCCCTGGCCTTTTCCGGGTTGCGCTCCATTATAAGGCGCTGTATGTCGCCTGCCAGGCAGGCTGAGAGGGCTATAAGCCCTTCCGTATGCTTTTCAAGAAGCTCGTAGTCTATTCTGGGTTTATAGTAGAAGCCTTCGGTATATGCCTTCGAAACAAGCTTTATCAGATTCTTGTATCCTTCGTTGTTTTCTGCAAGAAGAACAAGGTGCCCTGCATTCTTGTCCTTTGAGGAATCCTTGTCTCCCATTGTCCTGGGGGCTGTATACACCTCACAGCCTATTATGGGTTTAACGCCTTCCTTCAAGGCTTTCTTGTAAAAATCGACCACACCAAACATCGACCCGTGGTCTGTTATTGCAACAGCTTCCATCCCAAGATTTTTTACTTCCTTGAATATTTCGTTTATCCTGGCATAGCCGTCCAGCAGGCTGTATTCCGTATGAACATGCAAATGTGCAAAACCTGTTTTTTTCATCATTTTGATTTATCCTTTTTTTCAGTGATTTCCAAAGCTATTTCCCTGATTTTTTTGAACCTGTGGTTTACTCCCGATTTCCCTATGGGCGAATCGAGCAATTGCCCCAATTCCTGGAGGCTTGCCTCCCTATGCTCTATTCTTGCCAATGCGATTTCCTTCAGGTTTTCGGACAGAAAATCAAGCCCTCTTTCTTCTTCTATCAACAATATGTCCTGTATCTGCCTGTAAGCCGCATCTGCGGTTTTGGTAAGATTTGCGGTTTCACAATTCACAATCCTGTTTATATCGTTCCTCATCTGCTTCATTATCCGTACATTCTCAAAATCAAGTAGTGTCTGATGGGCTCCAATGACATTGAGAAAATCGATTATCTGGTCACCCTCTTTAAGATAAACGACCTGGCTCCCTTTTCTTTCAATCATCTTGGGAGAAAGCTCATAAGGCCTCATAATATTCATCAAGGCTTCCCCATATTCGGGGCTGTGAGCAACAAGCTCAAGATGATATGAACGTTCCGGATCGCTGAGCGATCCTCCCCCTATGAATGCGCCTCTCAGATAGGCTCTTTTGCATATTTCTTTTTCAATCAATTCATCCGGAACGGAATTGTTTATTGAAAACCCTTCGGCTGTATTGCGTATTATGCCCAATGCTTCAAGAACTTCATTTGCCCCTTCTTCTTTTTCAATGGCTATGGTATATATGTTTGCCTTCTTTAGCTTGGCGTTCTTGTTCATCCTTATGTCTGTATGGATTCCGCAAGCCTCCTTGAAAAGGCTGAATATATGCCTTGCAATAGCGGCATTTTTTATATTGACCTCAATATTTACACGATTTTTCCCCGCCAGTTTTATCGTCCCACTGATGTGTACAATTGCCGAAAGCTCCGCCATCATGGAATCGTGGTCCATTTGCTCGACACGGGTCAATTCTTTTTTTGTTTTCGATGAAAATGACACGCGAATCGCCTCCAGTAAGCATTGCTTATACATAGAATTATAACATAGAACCCAATTGGTAAGGCATTGAATGGAAAACCCCCGAGAATCAATTTTCGGGGGATGCGATATGTTCAATTGCCTTTGCAACTATTTCCTTTTCATCTTCATATCTTATCAATTCAAGCACCCTGTCAACATGTACGAAACGGGCCTCTATGAATCCTTCATTCCTGAGTGGTGTGCACGACATGCTTTTTGCTGCCATCAAAAACCAGTGCACAGTCTTTTGCGCAAACAGGTTCTCGTTCCATGAGTTTTTGTATGCGTATTCTATTTCCCCAAGATAATCCTTGATTTCCGCACGTACGCCTGTCTCCTCGAAAACCTCCCTCAAAGCTGTCTGTTCAAGGGTTTCCCCCTCTTCAGCCTTGCCCTTGGGCAGAACCCAGTCGCCGTTGAATTTCTTGAGCATGAGTATTGTGTTGTGGAAACTGACGATTCCACCAGCGCTTACTATCTTTTTCATTGTTCCACTTCCCCGATTTTTTCTCTACATGTTTATTTCAATAAATATATCCCAAATCCTTCTTGCAAGATGCAATCAGGCTTAAAAAGCGAGAATGCCATGACCGTAAACCGCTATCAAATATGTTTGTTTTCATGTACAATATACTTAAAATTATCAGGGGGGAACAATATTATGAAAAGAATGTATTTTAATCCCGGATGCGCTATGAGCCTTTATAAGCCTGAGATGGAAAATGAAATTTTAAAGTTTTTGAATAAAAATTATGGCGAAGTTGATTTGCACAAGATATGCTGCAAGCATGATCCACAGCTCGAAGAAGGTTCACTCATCATCAATGTCTGTCCCGGATGCGACAAAAGATTCAGCTCTCTATACGAAGGGATAAAGACCGTATCCTTGTGGGAAATACTGGACGGATTGGATTCATTCGATTATCCCAACCATGAGGGCTTGGGCATTTCGATTCACGATTCCTGCGATGTCAGAGGAAAGCCGCAAGTTCATGCCGCTGTTCGAAGCCTGCTCAAAAAGATGAACATAATAATTGCGGAGACTGAATTCATTGGCCCGGATTCCAAATGCTGCGGGGATGTCTATTATCCGAAATTTCCAATCGGTGAAGTGCACAGCAAGATGATCGAGCGGGCGGAATCAATGCCTTGCGAAGATGTTTGCGTTTATTGTGTTTCCTGCATCAAGGCCATGCATATCGGAGGCAAAACGCCCAGGCATTTGCTTGACCTTTTAATGAATGAGTATACCGAGCCTCAGGTGTACGACACCGTATTGTGGCACAATGAATTGCAGGAATATATCGACAAGCACTAGAATCATTCAATGATTGTCACATTGGTCATAACCAAACCCACTCCATGGTTGTTGGAGTGGGTTTGGTATCCATTCATTCAAATGACCTCTTTTTAGCGGTGCCTCTTTTCAAGGGTAATAAGCTTTTGCTTTGCATCAAGCCCGAAGGCATATCCGGTCAATTTCCCATCCGATCCTACAACCCTGTGGCATGGGATTATCAAAGGAATAGGGTTTTTG
>PKTO01000356.1 GCA_002869095.1 Clostridiales bacterium | reverse complement strand
TTTGAATGCAAGTGCCGCGAAAGGAGCTTCATCCGAAACTTCCCTCGTTGCTTCCTCTTCCTCATCCATAAGGGTTCCCTTTATCGCTTCAACATCGAGCGGGGACGGCATGTAGTCGACTACGGCGTCAAGAAGGAGCTGAACTCCCTTGTTCTTGTAAGCCGATCCGCAAAGCACCGGAAATATCTTGTTCCCTATTGTGGCCTTCCTGACAGCAGCCTTTATTTGAGCAGTTTCGATTTCCTCTCCCTCGAGGAACATCATCATGAGCTCTTCATCGAAGTCCGCTATGCTTTCAAGCAATTTCTCCCTGAACTCTTCGGCCTTTTCTCTATACTCTTCCGGTATTTCCCTTGTTTCTATTTCTGTCCCAATATCATTGGTGTAGAATTTGGCATGCATTTCTACAAGGTCTATAAGACCCACATAGTCTTCCTCCGCACCAATCGGAATCTGCAGCGGAACTGCATTCGCCTTCAAGCGTTCTCTCATGGTTTCAACGGACATGTAGAAGTCCGCCCCCATCTTGTCCATTTTATTGACAAAACAGATTCTGGGAACGCGATATTTGTCGGCTTGTCTCCAAACGGTTTCGGATTGGGGTTCAACCCCGCTTTTCGCATCAAACAAGGCTACCGATCCATCAAGGACCCTCAGGGACCTTTCAACTTCAACTGTAAAGTCAACGTGTCCCGGTGTGTCTATAATGTTGATTCGGTTATCCTTCCAAAATGTGGTGGTAGCCGCAGAGGTTATTGTAATACCTCTTTCCTGCTCTTGTTCCATCCAGTCCATTTGAGAGGCGCCTTCGTGAGTTTCACCTAATTTGTGAGTCTTTCCGGAATAGAACAGAATACGCTCGGTAGCTGTCGTTTTTCCAGCGTCGATATGAGCCATTATTCCTATATTCCTGGTATTCTCCAAACTGAATTTTCTTGGCAAACTCATTCCCTCCCTTCGTAATTGCACTTTTAATATTATTTGATTGATACATCTTTATATTTGCCTTACCACCTGTAATGAGCAAAAGCCTTGTTGGCTTCAGCCATCTTATGGGTGTCTTCTTTTTTCTTGACTGATGCTCCAGTATTGTTGGCCGCATCCAAAAGCTCTTTTGCCAAACGGTCTGTCATATTCTTCTCGCCTCTTGCACGCGTATATTTGACAAGCCATCTGATTCCAAGAGTCTCTCTTCTTTCAGGCCTTACTTCGATTGGAACCTGGTAGTTGGCACCACCGATACGTCTGGCCTTTACTTCCAATACCTGCATTATGTTGCCCAAAGCCTCTTCAAACACTTCAAGCGCATCTTTCCCGGTTTTTTCCTTGAGCTGTTCAAAAGCTCCATAAACAATGTTTTGCGCAACACCCTTCTTACCGTCAAGCATAATCGAATTAATCAATTTCGTAACGATTTTCTTTTGGTATATAGGATCCGGCAATACTTCCCTTTTCGGTATACTTCCTTTTCTCGGCACGTCGCTTCCCTCCTCTATTATTTATTGGACTTTTTTTCATCGGTACTCGACAGCCTCCCGGCTGCCGCTGTGTCGATATATGATAAACCGCGTCCCCTCAAACCGGAGGAGACTCGGCATCATTTTATCATTACTTTTTCTTCGGTCGTTTTGTACCGTACTTGGACCGGCTTTGCATCCTTGAATCCACGCCTGCTGTATCGAGCGTCCCTCTGACAATGTGGTATCTTACACCCGGCAGGTCTTTGACTCTTCCGCCTCTTATAAGTACAACACTATGCTCTTGAAGGTTATGTCCGATTCCAGGAACATAAGCTGTAACCTCGATTCCGTTGGTCAGTCTGACCCTGGCTACTTTTCTCAACGCCGAGTTAGGTTTTTTGGGTGTCACAGTCTTTACAGCTGTACACACGCCCCTTTTTTGCGGCGAGCTGACGGAAACACTTCGTCTCTTGAGCGAATTGAATCCTTTTTGCAGTGCCGGCGCCGTTGATTTCTTAACGGAAGTCTCTCTTCCTTTACGGACCAGTTGGTTGATAGTTGGCATTTTCGCACCTCCTTTTGCTTATTATGATTTTTTCATCATTTTATTATTACTGCTGTAGCAGCACCTACATCTATTTCGCATGCCTTTCCAAGAGCTTTCATCGATTCGCAATACTCGATTTTTACGCCATGTTCTTCGGCAAGCTTCAAGACACCGCGGGTCACATATTGATCCGCATCACGAGCAATAATCAACTTCTCGGCCAAACCCTCCGAAATCGCTTTCATGGACTGTTTCAAGCCTATTCTCAGTTTTTTATTTTTCTTGCAATCAGCCAGGTTCATGGCATCCACGTTCCTTCCAATCACAGTCGTTATGTCTCAATTACAGTTGTTTGAAGCTTATTGCAATTTTGCACACTAGACCATTTTAGCATCATTGAATGTCAGTGTCAACAGTTGTTATGCTAAGTGCGTCGATGTCTATCTTTTCCAATTCCTTCTGTATGCCTATGTTTCTGTACTTCTTCATCCCGGTCCCGGCAGGAATCAATTTGCCGATGATGACATTCTCCTTCAAACCGATCAGCCTGTCCTCTTTTCCTTTTATTGCCGCTTCCGTCAAGACACGCGTTGTTTCTTGGAATGAAGCCGCGGAAAGGAAGGAGTCTGTAGCGAGCGACGCTTTTGTTATGCCAAGCATTATTCTCTGCTCGATTGCTTCTTTCAAGCCGCTTTCCCGCATTTCATCATTCATCTTGTTGAAGAAGTTTACGCTTACTAGCTCGCCTGGAAGCAGCTTGGTGTCGCCCGGATCGTCAATCTTGAGCTTTGACAGCATCTGCTTTATTATCACTTCGATGTGCTTGTCGTTTATATCAACACCTTGAAGCCTGTAAACCCTTTGGACTTCCTTGACTATATATTGTTCCACCGCAGTTATGCCGCTGATTCTGAGAATGTCGTGCGGATTGACAGAACCTTCGGTTATCTTGTCTCCGGCTTTTATGAAATCACCATCTTCGACTCTAAGGCGCGAACCGAAAGCAATCGGATAAACCTTGCTTGTCCCATCCTCTGCGGTAACTGTTATTTCGCGTTTTTTCCTAGCCTCGTTCATAGTGACCTTGCCCTCGATTTCAGCGATTACAGCCATTCCTTTCGGCTTTCTCGCCTCGAAAAGCTCCTCGACCCTCGGAAGACCCTGTGTGATGTCGGCTCCTGCGACACCTCCCGTGTGGAAGGTTCTCATCGTAAGCTGAGTTCCCGGCTCGCCGATAGATTGAGCTGCGATTATTCCTACAGCTTCGCCTATGTGCACCGGTTTTCCCGTAGCGAGGTTCAGCCCGTAGCATTTGGCACAGACACCATGTTCGGCTTTGCAGTGAAGCACCGATCTTACAAATACTTTCTCTATACCCGAATCAATGACTTTTTCAGCCAAATCGGCAGTTATCATTTCACCTTCCGCGACAATGATTTCGCCGCTTTCAGGATCGCATATGTCTTCAATGCTGTAACGGCCAACAATTCTGTCATATAGAGGCTCAATCATTTCCTGTCCGTTCTTGCCGGACTTGAAAGCCACCATCTCTACTCCGGTGGTTGCTCCGCAATCCTCTTCCCTGACAATGACATCCTGGCTTACATCAACAAGACGTCTGGTCAAGTAACCCGAGTCGGCTGTTCTCAGGGCTGTGTCGGCCAAACCTTTTCTCGCTCCGGTAGTCGATATGAAGTATTCCAAAACCGAAAGACCTTCACGGAAATTCGATTTGATCGGAATCTCGACAACCTTTCCGGTTGTGTTTGCCATAAGTCCCCTCATGCCTGCCAATTGCCTGATTTGGTTTCTGCTTCCACGCGCTCCTGAATGAGCCATGATCTGAATGTTGTTCATCGTGCCAAGGTTCTGCATAAGAGCCTCTGTGACATCCTCTGTGGTGCGCTTCCATGTTTCTATAACCTTGGAATAACGCTCCTCGTTTGATATCATTCCTCTTCTGTATGCTTTGAGATGCTTTTCGACTTCAAGTTCGGCTTTGGTTATCAAGCCCGCTTTCTCATCAGGGATTTCCATGTCGGTAACGCTTACGGATATGGCTCCCTTTGTAGAATACTTGAATCCCAATTCCTTGATATGGTCAAGCATGAGAGCTGTAACCGTATTGCCGTGCCTTCTGAAACATTTATCTATGATTACACCAAGTTTTTTCTTTGTGCACAGGAAATCGATTTCAAGGGCGTATTCGTCTTTGCTTCTGTCAACAAAACCCAGGTCCTGAGGAATATTTTCATTGAATATGAATCTTCCGACAGTTCCTTCGACCAGTTTGCCTTTGTCGTCTCCGTTCAAACGCCTTCTTACTTTAACCTTCGAATGAAGCCCTACAATCTTGTTGTCATAAGCCATGAACATTTCATTAAAATCCTTGAATATCATCCCGTTGTTCGGTTCATCGCCCGTATCGATAGTAAGATAGTAGCTTCCAAGCACCATGTCCTGTGTGGGAGTCGTTATTGGCAGGCCGTCCTTTGGAGCCAATATGTTGTTGACAGAAAGCATCAGGAACCTGGCTTCGGCCTGGGCTTCCACTGAAAGCGGCAAATGGACCGCCATTTGGTCTCCGTCGAAGTCGGCATTGTATGCCGTACATACAAGCGGATGGAGCTTGATGGCCTTGCCCTCTACTAAAACCGGCTCAAAGGCCTGTATCCCAAGCCTGTGGAGCGTAGGGGCCCTGTTGAGAAGAACAGGGTGGCCCTGTATGACCTCTTCAAGAACATCCCATACTTCTTCCTTGCCTCTTTCAACCATTCGTTTGGCGCTTTTTATATTATGGACATAATCTTCATTAACCAGTTTCTTCATTACAAAAGGCTTGAAAAGCTCAAGCGCCATCTTTTTCGGCAAGCCGCATTGATGGAATTTGAGTTCCGGTCCGACTACTATTACGGAACGGCCGGAATAGTCAACCCTCTTGCCCAGCAGATTCTGCCTGAAACGTCCCTGCTTGCCTTTGAGCATATCCGAAAGAGATTTCAGCGGCCTGTTTCCGGGACCGGTCACAGGTCGTCCTCTTCGCCCATTGTCAATCAATGCGTCAACAGCTTCCTGCAGCATGCGCTTCTCGTTCCTGACGATTATTTCGGGCGCACCAAGTTCAAGCAGGCGCTTGAGCCTGTTGTTCCTGTTTATCACTCTTCTGTAAAGGTC
>PKTO01000320.1 GCA_002869095.1 Clostridiales bacterium | reverse complement strand
TCTTTGTTTTCGGTAATTTTTCTATGTTTCAACCTTGAAATTGTATTGAGCCTTTTTATAAAAACACTCCTTCTTTCCATGATTGCCGCACCTTCGTCTGCAAGTTGCTCATCCCATACATCGAGCAAATCCATAGGCACTTTCGTGTATCTGCCCTTCTTCAGCAGATTGTTCCTTTGCATCAGTATGCGGTTGTATTGTGAAAGATGATGATAGTAATTTGGACTTATATGGGATATTTCACGATTCATGAATCTTCTTCTCTCTGAAGGACCTTCCTTTACCAGTTTCAAGTCTTCGGGAGAAAAAATCACCACATTCAAATTTCCTAGAATGTCAGAAAGCTTTTCAAGGCTGGATTCGTTTACTTTGATTTCTTTTTTTCCTTTTTCGTTCCACCTCAAATCAATTTTCTGTTTTCTTCCCCTGCAGAAATACTTTATTCTCAAAGCCGCAATATTCTCACCCATTGAGACCATGTCCCTGTCATTTGAAGTTCTGAATGATTTGCCAAAACCTCCAACATAAAGAGACTCTATTATGTTTGTCTTTCCTTGTGCATTCATACCGTAAAAAATGTTGATATTATTGTCAAATTCAATAGAAAGACTGCTGTAATTTCTGAAATTCACCAGGTTCAGGCTATTTATATACACTAAAACAGCTTCCTTTCAATATTATTTATTGTCAAATATGCTTCCTTTCTTGCTTTTACTGGTTTTTTTTACTGTATTTTATTTTATATTCTCTGTTTTCAAATTCTACAACATCTTCATCCCTAAGTTTTTTTCCTCTTCTTTTTTCGACTTCACCATTTACCTTTACCAATCCTTGGCCAATTATAATTTTGGCGTTTCCGCCGCTGCCGACTTCACCGCAAAATTTGAGAAATTGTTCCAGCTTTATTGTTTCCGTGTCGATGCATACAGTATCCATTTTATCCCCTTCTGTTTACTACAATTTCATAAAAAATTCAGCCCTGCTGCAAGGACTGAATTTTTTCATGCAAAAATCATTCAGCCGACAATCTTACAGGAAGAACCAGATAAGTATAGTCCTTTTGGCTGCAAGGCATTATGATGCAAGGATTTACGCTTGTTGTCAGATCCATATTCACTTCATCGCAGTCAAGCACCCTCAATACATCTATGAGATACTTCGAATTGAAACCTATTTGAATGTCGTCTCCTTCAAGCTCAATGGAGACTTTCTCCTCGACACTTCCTATCTCCGCATTTGAATTGATTCTCATGACGTCGTCTTTTATGTTTATCTTTATTAGATTGTTTTTTCCTTCTCTTGCAAGAAGGGAAGCCCTTTCCAATCCATCCAGAAAGCCCTTTGTATTTATTTTTACCCTTGTCTTGTATTCATTTGGAATTATCTGCTTGTAATTTATGAAATCCCCGTCAAGCAGCCTTGATATTATTCTTACTCCGTCAATAGTGAAAAGGACATGGTTTTCCGAAAACGAAACAAGCACGGACCCTTCCGC
Source organism: Clostridiales bacterium (assembly GCA_002869095.1). Classification (GTDB taxonomy): domain Bacteria; phylum Bacillota; class Clostridia; order Peptostreptococcales; family BM714; genus BM714. The sequence continues at coordinate 3,699 of PKTO01000320.1, read as the reverse complement.
TTCGTTGCCTATTATTTTCATTATTTCATTCAATGTCTGTACCGGAACCACCGCTTTGTTGCTTGCATCGCCTTCAACAAAAACTTCTTTTATCGCCAGGCGATATCCGTCCAAAGCAACAATAGAAGCTTTTCCGCCGTCTATTTCAATCAGCTCTCCTGTAAGTATAGGCCTCGTTTCGTCTATTGATGCCGCAAAAGATGTCTGCCTTACCATATTCTTGAATACATTTTTGTCAAAAGCATAGACATTCTCGTCAACGACTTCAGGAAGCGAAGGGAATTCTTCGGCGGGCTGTCCTATCAAGTCGAAATTGGATTCTTCGCAGCTTATATGTACGTTGTTGTCCTCGTCAGATGACAACAATATGTCGGAGTCAGGCAATTTTCTTATTATGTCTCCGAAAAGCCTGGATGAAATTACCACCGATCCGTTTTCTATTACTTCAGCCTCTATTTCATTTTCAATAGCTATGTCCAAATTATTCCCGACCAATCTTATATGATCGTTGTTTGCTTCAATCAATATGCCTTTCAATATAGGCAAAGTTGTTTTGTTCGATGCCGCCTTTTGAACAATGTTCACTGCGGCGGCCAGATATTTTTCATTGCAAATAAATTTCATTTTGGTACCTCCTTGGTATGTCCTTTTTTACAATAATAAATGAAAAAGGATAGTAGTAATAGCAGTAGGGCCTGTTGATTTGTTGAAAATGAGCCCAAAGCATTATGAATGAAAGGTTTGGGGCTTTAAAAACCCTGTGGACAACATTGTTGTTTCATGCCGGGTTTTCAACAGGGCAAAAACAAACAGTCACTCGCCTTTTATTTCTTTAATTATTCTCTGAATTTTAATTTTTTCCTCGTTGTTTGCAATTATGGTTTTGGAAATTTTATCGCATGCATGTATTACTGTAGTGTGGTCCCTTCCACCGTATTGTTCTCCAATTTTGGGAAGGGAAAGGTCGGTCATCTCACGAGAGAGGTACATTGCGACTTGCCGCGGGAAGGAAATTGACCTGTTCCTGCGTTTTGAATTGAAATCCTCTTTTTTAAGGTCGTAATGTCTGCCAACCACATCTTTTATCAAAGAAACGGTTATTTCTTTTGGTCTCGATGTGGAAAAAATATCCTTCAATGCCTCATTTGCGAGATCGGGGCTGATTTCTCTGTTTGTAAGTGATGAAAAGGCGCATACCCGGGTCAGGGCGCCTTCGAGCTCGCGGATGTTGGACCTGATTTTTCCGGCAATGAAATGAAGTATTTCGTCGGAAACATTGATGTTTTCCGTTTCGGCTTTTTTGCGCAGAATTGCAACCCGTGTTTCAAAATCGGGAGCCTGTATGTCCGTTATCAGCCCCCATTCGAACCGGGACCTCAAACGGTCTTCCAAAGTTGGTATTTCCTTAGGAGGCCTGTCGGATGAAATTATAATTTGCTTGTTGGCTTCGTGCAATGCATTGAAGGTATGGAAAAATTCCTCCTGGGTTCTTTCTTTTCCTGCTATGAATTGTATGTCGTCAATCAACAGAACATCAATATTTCTGTATTTGTTTCTGAAAAGAACATTTTTATCGTCTTTGATTGAATTAATGAGTTCGTTTGTAAACATTTCACTTGTGACGTATACTACTTCGGAAGAATTATTCTTGTTTTTTATGAAATGGCCTATTGCATGCATGAGGTGTGTTTTTCCAAGCCCCACTCCTCCATAAATAAACAAGGGATTGTATGCTTTTGCAGGAGATTCCGCTACAGCCAAAGAAGCCGCATGTGCGAACTGATTGCTGTTTCCTATTACAAAAGTGTCGAAAACATATTTGGGGTTCAAATTTGAAGATTTTGAAAAGGCCGATGAAGCGTTTGCGGAAAAAGTTGAGGCCTCGCTATGTTTTGGTTCAGATCCGGAAAGAACGAATTCTATTTTAAGAGGTTCTTCCGAAATTTGGTTTAGTGCGCTTTCTATCAATGTGGCATAACGTGTTTCGAGAATATCCTTGTTGAATTTGTTGGGAGCCGAAAGAATCATTACTCCATTTTCCATTTCAACTGGAACCAGAGTCTTCAGCCATGTGTTGAAGCTGACTGCTGAAAGTTCCGATTTGATGAGTTCAAGGGTTTTTTCCCAAAATAAATTGATGTTGCTGTTCATCGAAGTCCTCCTTATTAAAGCGGGTAAGCGAATTGAGACAAGTTTTCCACATATATTATGGATGATTGCTTTTGCAAACGGCAATAGCGAAAAGCAATGGTTGTCAACAGAAAAACACAAAACAAAACAAATATCTGTTTATAAAAAAGCGATGATGAAAATATCAACATCAAATAAAAGAACATATCAACAAACTGCGGCAATTGAAAAATGGCGATTGGGTGAAAGATGCCAACAGATATAAAAAAAAGATGTTGACAAGCAAATAATCAGCAATTTGAAAAGTTATCAACATGCATAATAATAATAACAAAACGAAAGGGCATATTCAATTGAATGAAACAAAATTATCCACAAGAAGTGAAAAAAACAATACATTTATCCACAAATATTCAAAAGAAGCGAAACCCCTATTATTTCTTGACACAGGTGGTGTATAGGGGTATAATTACTAAGCGCAGAGTCGGAGAAGAATATAAAGGACCAAAATTATATATAAAGGTCAATCGGAGGAGGTGCTTCAAATGAGGAAAGGTACGGGAACTTATCAACCTAAAAAAAGACAGAGAAAAGTCGAACATGGCTTTAGAAAAAGAATGAAGACAAAGTCTGGAAGAAACGTATTGAAGAGACGCAGATTAAAAGGAAGAAAGAAATTGAGTGCCTAAGACCGCTTCTAGTGGTCTTTTTCTGTAAACGGCGTTTTTGGGAGCTGAAGATGAACAAGCTGAGAAAGAGCAAGGATTTCAAGGAAACATACAGCAAGGGAAAATCCGTTGGGAGCAGGTACATTGTGCTTTTCTGCAGGAAAAACGGTATGGATGAAACAAGAATAGGTTTTACTGCGAGCAAGAAAGTCGGAAACAGCGTAAAAAGAAATAGGGCGCGCAGACTCATGAAGGAAGCTTACAGGCACATGGAAGCGTCCATCATGGATGGCTATGACATTGTTGCAATAGCCAGGGTAACGGTAAATGAAGCGGATTATAAAGGGGTGGAAGATTCCTTTAGGAAAGCCGTACAGAGAGCCGGCATAAAAAAACAGGTGTTTTAAATGAAGATACTGCTGATTAAAATAGTTGAATTTTATCAGAACGCAATTTCTCCCTTCTTGCCGAAAAGTTGCCGTTATACGCCAACATGTTCTCAGTATACAATAGAAGCGTTGGAAAAATACGGGGCAATAAAGGGAACGTATATTGGAGTAAAGAGAATATTGAGATGTCATCCTTTCCATCCAGGAGGGTATGATCCTTTAAAATAATAGTGAGCAAAGCAAATAGGAGGATAAATTTTGAGCGTATTAGCGAAACCATTGGGAGCGTTGTTGCATTTAATATACAATATGGTCGGGAATTACGGTGTTGCCATAATTCTTTTCACCATTGTGACAAAAGTTATTCTTTTACCACTTACATTCAAGCAATTGCAATCAACAAAGGCAATGAACGACATACAGCCCGAGTTGAAAAAGCTGCAGGAAAAACACAAGAACGACAAGAACAAGCTGAACGAAAAGACATTGGAGCTCTACAAGGAGCACAACAT
>PKTO01000350.1 GCA_002869095.1 Clostridiales bacterium | reverse complement strand
TGCTTACCTTCATGCTGAATACGTCTACCGCCTTCTCTTTTATGAGTATCTTGGCGTTTTCGAGCGACATTACGCTCTCGTCGGCCGAAAGCGCCATGTCGGTCTTTTCCTTTATCTTCACAAGCCCGTCTACATCCCAAGCTGCTATAGGCTGCTCGAAGAGTTCCAGCTTGCAGGAATCGATGCCCTTTATATAGCGAATAGCGCGCCTGACGTCCCAACCTTGGTTGGCGTCGGCAATCAGGGGATATCCCGCCCCTACGGCCTCGCGCACGGCGTGGGTCCTTTCTATGTCAAGCTCTACATTCGATCCTCCGACCTTGACCATGATGGACTTGTATCCCTTGTCCAGCATTCCGAGAGCGTCCTGAGCGTTCTTTTCCGGAGAGCCTCCGCCTATTGAACCCATTATAGGCAATTCGTCGCGCAGCTTGCCTCCGAGTATTTCGCAAACCGGAAGTCCCGCGAATTTGCCGAGTATGTCGTAGCATGCCATGTCAAGGGCCGCCTTTGCCAAGTGCATGTCCTTTGTGATTCCATCCATCACCTCATGAACCTTTGCGATGTTGAGAGGGTCTCTTCCAATGAGGGCAGGCGCAATCGCCTCTGAAATCACAACAAAGACCGTCTCAGGGCTTTCTCCTGTGAACAGGGGCATTGCATCAGTTTCCCCGTATCCGACAATTCCTTCGTCGGTATGTACCTTTACCACTACGGGCTCGGTGTTGTAAAGCGTACCGTAGAGTTTGGAGAGCTTGTATGGTTTCGGAAGCGGTATGCTCAGTTTTTTTACTTCTATTTTTGTTATTTTCATCTATTCTCCCCCTACTTCAATCCTGTCTCAAGGAATTTGTTTATCTCCTCGACACTCATGTTGTCCAGTCCCAGTCTTTCCAAAGTTCTTCCGTTTTGTCTGAAATTCCGTTTTAAAAGGAATCCGCCGAGCGCCGCCACCGTCTCCATCCTCTCGGTTGGAACGCCGGCGAGTTTCCCAAACTCCATCATGGGAAGAAGTCCCATGGGTATGTCCTCAAGAATATATCTTGTGTCCACCCTTTTCTGACCCTGGATCCCTCCGTAGGCCTCAGTGTTCCTTACGGCCTCAGTAAGATTTTCACCCTTTGAACCGTATAGAAGGTCGTACCATTCCATTACCGGCTTGAGCTCTATCCCGAACGCCTCTCCTACAGCAATTCTCTCCTTGTCGATTTCTATCACGAAATCACCGATTGTCGGAGTTATTCCGTCCCAGTAGTATTTCCAGTCCCGTCCCGATTCAATCATCGAAGTGTTGAGTAGGGTTGGTCCGGGATGGACTACGCTGTTGAGGTTCTCAAGGCTGGTTTGCATCACGTTTTTCCCTGCGTACATCATTGGATAAGCCTCGTTGATTTTTTCAAGCACCACGCTTGTCTTGTTGGAAGGAAGGGCGGCTACCATGAGCTTGTCCTTTATTCCCAGTATGCTTACCTTTCCCGGCTCGCTGAGCCTTGCAGCGTAAATGAGAGACATTGCCTCGCTGATTATTATGTCCGCCTTGCAACCCTCGTCCTCAAGCACCTTCTTGAACTCCAGCGCTCCGCAGGTCGCGCCCGGATGAATGAAGAGTATCTGCCCGTCCCCAAGGCTTCCCGCCAGGCTTTTTGCGATAGCCCTGTGGGCAAGAGCCGGAGCTACAACCATCACTATGTCCGCACCGTCAAGAGCCTTGTCTATGTCGAGTGTGGCGAATTCGAGCTTTCCGAATCCCTTCACCACTCCGTCGACTTCGATTCCGCCTTTTTTATTGATCGCCTCGATTGTTTCAGGAACTATATCGTAAATCCTTACCGGGAATCCCATGATTGCCAAATGCCCCGATGTGGCTTGGCCTCCGTTTCCTCCTCCAATTACCGCCCAAACCGTTTTCTTTTCAGTTTGCTTTTTCATAATCTACCTCCTGCTATGTATTAAATGTTTAATTGTATTGCTGTCTGACAACCATACTGTATAACATGAATCTCCGATTGTCAATACGAATTCCGAAAAATCACACAAAAAAAACGTTTGCATGATTTTCCACTGCAAACGTTTTTTTCTTTGTTCAATGTCTCTGCCGCCGAGGCTTATTAAGCTTTTTGTTTCTTGCCTGTTTCAAGATACAAATTGATTTCTTCCACGCTCATTCCGTCAAGCCCCAGCCTCTCAAGATTCCTTCCGCCGATCTTCAAGTCCTTTCCGAGCAGGAAACCTCCCATCGCAATTACCGCTTCCATTCTTTCGGTATCGGCTCCGCCAAGTTTTCCAAGCTCAACCATGGGAAGAAGCCCCATGGGTATGTCTTCGAGAAGGAAGCGCGTGTCGACTCTTTCCGGTCCCTTTATGCTTCCATATGCCTTTGTATTCCTGACAGCTTCGGTGAGTGTTTTTCCGTCTGCTGAATACTCGAGCACGTACCACTCGAGAATCGGTTTCAGTCCGAGTCCGAAAATTTTGCCGACCGAAAGCCTCTCCCTGTCGATTTGCTCTGCGAAATCACCGATTGTGGGAGTGAGTCCGTCCCAATAATACTTCCAGTCCCTACCGGACTCAATCATTGACGTGTTGAGTATGCTCGGTCCGGGATGCACTACGGCATTAAGGTTCTCCAGGCTTGTTTGGAGAACATTCTTTCCCGGGTGCATCATTGGATATGCCTCGTTCAGTTTTTCGAGAAGGCTGTCCGTCTTATTTGAAGGAATCGCCGCAACCATCAATTCCCCCTTCATTCCGAGTATCCTGACCCTGCCGGTCTCCGCAAGCCGAGCTGCGTATATCAGGGACATAGCCTCCCCTATAAGCACATCCGCTCTGCAGCCCTCGTCCTCAAGCACCTTCTTGAATTCAAGCGCTCCGCCCGTAGCGCCGGGATGTATGAAAAGAATCTGCCCGTCGCTGAGGCTCCCTGCAAGAGTCTTTGCAATTGCTTTGTGGGCAATAGCCGGCGCCACCACCATTACAATGTCCGCCCCGTCCAAAGCCTTTTTTATATCAGTTGTTGCAAATTCGAGCTTTCCGAACCCTTTTACATGACCTTCGACTTCTATGCCTCCTTGTTCGTTCAATTTGTCAACCGTTTCCTCCACTATATCGTAGAGCCTTACCGGGAAACCCATTATTCCAAGATGGCCAGCCGTAGCGTGTCCCCCGTTTCCTCCGCCAATGACTGCCCAGCATGTTTTTTTCGGTTTTGGTTGATCCATTGCATTTCCTCCCTCGCTTTGTTTATGTATAATTGTCCTACATTTAGAATACGGTTTTTGCCTCTTGTTGTCAAACTATTTGGATTCTTTTGAATGCATCAAGATCATCGCCAATTGTACTTGAACATTTTACATCATATAATATAGTAAACAGTAAAAAGGAGACTTTCCCATGGACAAGGAGCTTCTATTGCAAGATTTGATCGAGGACTATAAAAGCATATCAAGGCAGGGCATCGCCCCCTGCATGACCGATATGAAACCTGTTTTCAGAGAATACAGGCACAAGGAACTTCTTACCGTTTCATATCCTGTTTTGGGTTCATACCTCAACCCGAGAAGAACAATGCAGGGAGGCTTCATAACCGCGGCCTTCGACAACACCTTCGGGGCGCTTTCATACTATTCCGCAGGGAAAAAATTCATGGCTACGATAGACATGCACACCCGCTATCACTGCCCCATATTCGAGGAAGACGAATTGACGGTCACCGCGTACATGGTTTCACTCGGAAAAACGATAATCAGCATGAGAGGCGAGGCAGTCAACAAAGAGGGCCGCCTGATAGCGACGGCAGGTACGGATGTCATGATTATGGATTCCGACTTGCAACAATGCAAGCCATTGGCTGAATGAAGTGAATTTCAAATTCTGAACACCTTCCATACGGAAGGTGTTTTGACTTTTAAAAACATTTTTTCAATGCAAAAAAAGCTTCTCAAAATTTTTGGGGACGGTACTTGACAAATACCCCTTATGGGTATAATATGTTGGCAGAGGTGATCAAATGGCAAGAAAGGCCAGGGAAAAGATTCCTTTCGGGACATATCTTGTTGAGCAATTCTGCATTGATGGCAAGGTTTTGTTCGAATCAGATACGGACCGCCGCATTTTTCTTGAAATATGCTTTGAAAAAAAGGCGCAGTTCCATTTCAAGCTTTATGGATACTGCCTTGCCGGCAAAGACAGCTACAGGCTTGTAATCTATGACAACGGCAGCGATATTTCAAAAATAATGAAATCAATAAACATAAGCTACGCCTACCGGGTGAAGGAGCGCGGCAAAATTTTCAAGGACCGTTACAAAAGCGCATTGTTGAAGTCCCCTGAAAATCTTCAGTCCGCACTTTATTCAATCAGCGAGGAGACGCCCTGCTGCGATTTCAAAACGGACTTGACCGAAAAGCTGCTGGACAGGGAAATTCATTTCACGCCCGAGGGTGGAAACCGGGAGAATCTTGTCACCTTCGACAGCAGAACAAACAGGCCTTGCCTTGACGAGCTTCCCTCCTGCAAAAACAGGGAAGATTGCATAAGTTCTGTAAAGCAGGGAGTGATGGCCCTGGAAAGAGCGGCCGAGGCCCGTGGGCTTACTGTAGAAAAGCTTTTGGCCGACAAACGACTCCGAAACATGGAACTTCTCAAACTGAGAAAGACTTCCGCCCTGTCACTCAGGGAAATAGGAGAAATTTTCGGCGGTCTGGGCGAATCGTCCGTATGCAAGATAATAAGCAGAAACAAGGGGAAGGGAGAAAAAAATGGAATTGGATTTTAATCTGAATGGAATTTCAAATAAAAAAGGCACCGCGCTTGATTCCGATACGCTTTATGACTCCATAATCATCGGAGGCGGACCGGCAGGCCTGAATGCCGCCCTGTATGCGAAACGAAAGGGCCTCAATGTGGGAATGATCGCCGCACACATCGGCGGACAGGTCATGGACACTTCTTCAGTCGAAAACTATCTTGGCTTCGAAAGCCTTTCAGGCCAAGACTTGATGCATAAATTCGAAGAGCATGTGAAGGGATATGAAATCCCCACTGCCACGGGAGCCTTAGTCAAATCGCTTGAAAACGGAAACGGCTTCAAAAGAATTTTTGCGGACAATGGAAAAACCTACAATTCAAAGTCAGTGATAATTTCAACCGGAAGCAAGCCCAGGCACCTTAATGTTCCGGGTGAAATGGAGTATTCAGGCAAGGGGGTC
>PKTO01000216.1 GCA_002869095.1 Clostridiales bacterium | reverse complement strand
GGTGACTTTTTGAAGACATATATATCGAACAATTTAAAAGAGACTGAGGAACTGGGCAGGCGCCTTGGCGCTTTGCTCGCCCCCGGGGACATGGTATGCATGAACGGGGATTTGGGGGCGGGAAAGACTTTTTTTTCAAAGTCCATCGCATCCGCTTTGGGTGTCGAAGAAGATGTCACAAGCCCCACATACAACATAATCAACGAATATGAAGGGACATCGAAAGTCTATCATTTCGATGTGTACAGAATTCTCGACTTGGAGGAGATGTACGACATAGGATACGAGGAATACTTCTTCGGTGATGGAATCTGCCTGGTTGAATGGGCGGACAGGGTGAGGGAACTGTTGCCGGAGAACCATATCTGGATAGAGATTACCCGCTTGGATGAAAACAGCAGGAAATTCGAGTTTTCAGCGTCAGGCAAACGCCATGAGGAGATTTTAAAGGAGTTGTTCCAATGAACATATTGGCTTTCGAAACATCGGGTATGGCCGCTTCGGTTGCCCTGATGAAGGAAAACAGAATTGTCGGAGAGATGACGGTAAGCACCAGGCTCAACCACTCGGAAAAGCTGATGCCCATGATAGACGAATTGCTTGAAAAAACCGAAACATCCGTCAAGGATATAGACGCATTGGCGGTAGGAACAGGTCCCGGGTCATTCACCGGAATAAGGATTGGAGTGTCTACGGCAAAGGGATTGGCGCTGGCGCTCGGAATTCCTGTTGCGGCAGTTTCCAGCCTTAAGGTTTTGGCATGCAATGCCATGTATTCCGACATGCTTGTCTGCCCTATAATGGATGCGAGGCGCAACCAGGTCTACAGCGGAATTTTCAGATGGGAAGGCGTAGAACTCGTAGAAGTGCTCAAAGAGGATGCATATGATTTTGAAGAGCTCCTTTTCGTGCTGAAAAAAAAGGATTGCCCTGTGCTGTTTGTGGGGCAGGATACATACAAATTCAAGGACCAGATCAAGAAGGTTTTGGATGAGAAGGGAATTGTGGCAATGCCGCAGGCAAATTTTCCAAGGGCGGCATCGGTGGCGGGACTGGCCATAAAAAAAATAGAAGAAAATGAAATGGAAAACGCTTTCACATTGAAGCCCGTTTATTTGAGGCAGGCGGAGGCGGAGAGGCAGTATCAGGAACGAATGAAGAAGAAGTGAGGGCTTATGGAACTGGAAATCCGCAGAATGACAATTGAAGATTTGGACAGTGTTATTGACATAGAGGAGGAGTCCTTTTCTGTTCCCTGGTCGCGCGACTCTTATGAATCCGAAATATCGAGAAATATTCTTTCCGCATATTTTGTAGCAGAAGCCGATGGCCGTATAATAGGCTATTGCGGTATGTGGTTCATTCTTGATGAGGCGCACATAACAAACATTGCAGTGCAAAAATCCTTCCGGGGCAAGGGAGTGGGAAAAAGGCTTGTCGAGTGCCTTTTGGAAGAGGCTTCGAAAAAAGGCATAGTCAACCTGACTCTCGAGGTTCGCGACGGAAATATAGCCGCAAGGAAATTATACGAAAAAATGGGTTTCGTGGTTGAAGGCATAAGACCGGGATACTATCCGGACAACCACGAGGATGCAATCATAATGTGGAAGAGGGAAGAAGAACAGTAGCAAGTAGAAAGTGGAAAGTGGAAAGGAAGAGACAGATATCAGATATCAGATATCAGGAAAGACAAGGGCAAAGAAACAGCAAAACAGAAAGCAAAAAAACTTTCAAATGTATTTGTGTTTAAGCTTTTTGCATTTACTGACAACTGACAACTGACTGCTGCTTTGCAGGCGGCAGTAAAAGATGAAGAACAGCAGGCAGCTGGAATTTTATGGCGAGGCCGGTCAAGGATCAAATCGCTCACTGCGTCCTGCGACGGCATTTCATTGAGCTTTGTCTTTCGACAAAATCTAAAATCTGCAAACTCACTTCGTGTCGGGCCAAGGCCAAAGCAGATTTCTTGACGATTATGCCTTATCCAAAGCTCTGGAATGCAAGTCTCGGACGATGTTTCGCAATATGAAGCCTTGACCGCACTGGGAAATTGCCGTGTGACGGGCAGCTTGCAGAAAATGATTGAAGTATAAATAAAAGATCAAGATTCATATTGGCAATTGCTATTTGGACAGGGGTGGTGTACTTGGTGAAAAAGAAGAGAGGCAAAAGATTTTGGGCTGTTGTGTTGATATTGATCATGCTGCCCTTTATTGGTTTTATTCTCAAGCAGTCGGCCAAGCAGAGGATTGCTGACATCCCGCTTGTGGAGACATCGGTCATTGAAAGGGGAAATCTTTCATCAAACGTATACACATCCGGAACAATAAGGGCCAAAAACAGCATTTCGGTATTATCGGACATATCGGGACGGATTGCGGAAGTGAATTTCAAGGAAGGAGACATTATTTCAGAGGGGGATGTTGTGGCCTCGTTGAAGACGGACGAACTTTATTATGCCGTCAAAGAGGCCGAATTGAATCTGGACTTGACGAAAAGAAGGGAATCCACGGAATTGGCTTCCGCTAAAAGAGCCTATGAAGAGGCGGAAGAGTCCTTCGAAAGGAATTCTGTTCTTTACAGCGAGGGGGCTGTAAGCAAGTCGCAATATGACGAGTCCAGAAGGCTTTTACTTGATCTGAGGGACGAGGTTGAAAAGGTTGAAGAGGTATCGGGAAAGCAAATAGAACTTGAATCGCTGCGGCTTGAAAAGCTTCGTGCAGACCTTGAAAAATCAAAGATAATTTCTCCGGCTGGCGGAACGCTTACAAACATGCAAATAGAGGCCGGCGGATTCGTCACATTGAATCAACCGCTTTTCACAGTACAGGATTTCAACGAACTAGAGGTTTTGACTCAAATAAGCGAGTATGACATATCAAGCCTGAAAACAGGCCAAAAGGTTCTAGTAAGGAGCCAGGGGAGAGAAGAAGCCTTTGACGGCAGGGTGGCATCTATTGCTCCTGACGCAAAGGTGGCAAGCAACGGCCAGGGCAGCGAGACGGTGGTTGAAGTTGTTGTTGAAATAACTGAGCCCACGGATGCATTCAAGCCCAATTTTTCGGCGGAACTTCAGATCCTGACGGGAAGCCTTGACGATGTTTTGCTTGTTCCTTATGAAGCGGTCTATACGAAAAAAGGCGGGGAAAAGGTCGTCTTCATGATTTCTGACGAAAGCACCGTCAGCGAAATGCCTATAAAGCCGGGTCTTGAAGGGGACCTTCTGATGGAGTTGATACCTCTTGACGGTTCGGACCCGGAAGACGTTAAAGTTGTACTGAATCCTACGGAAAAGCTGAAGAACGGCATGGTTGTAAGGGTTAAGGAAACTGAAGAGGAAGAAAAACAATGATTAGAATAGAGAACCTCAGCAAGGTGTATTCGATGGGAGACATAGAAGTAAATGCCCTGATGGACATAAACCTTAGAATAGAAAAGGGAGAGTTTGTTTCTGTCATGGGGCCGTCCGGCTCCGGCAAGTCGACGCTGATGAACATTTTGGGGTGCCTTGACAAACCGACAAGAGGAAAATTCTTTCTGGACGGGGAGGATGTTTCCGGTCTCGATGATGACGCTTTGGCAGGAATACGAAACAAGAAAATCGGGTTTGTTTTTCAATCCTTCAATCTTTTGCCCCGCATGACAGCATTGCACAATGTTGAGCTGCCGATGATTTATTCCGGAACAAGGCGTGAAAAACGCATACAGATGGCAATGAAGGCACTGGAAAAGGTCAATCTTTCCGACAGGGTCATGCATCAGCCCAACGAGCTTTCAGGCGGGCAAAGGCAGAGGGTGGCAATAGCCAGGACTCTTGTGAACAATCCTTCAATAATATTGGCCGACGAACCCACAGGCAACCTCGATTCGAAATCCGGCGAGGAGATCATGGAAATCTTCAAGCTCTTGAACCAAGAGGGGGTCACAATACTGCTCGTAACTCATGAGAAAAACATAGCGGAGTATTCAAAACGCATAGTGACTTTCAGGGATGGAAGAATTATTGAAGACCGCTTGAAAGATCCCCAAACCGATGAGGAAGGGGGGCTTGCCGAGTGAATATGCTTGAAAGCGCAAGGGTTGCAATAAGCGCAATCTGGAGCAATAAAATGAGATCGATCTTGACTATGCTTGGCATAATAATAGGCATATCTTCCGTCATAACGGTATTTACTCTGGGAAAGGGCGGCCGAACAGCAATAGGGCAGGAATTTGAAAGCTTTGGAGTCGCGAGGGTTTTTATCGGCATGAACTGGAGTGAAAATCCCCAAAGCGGCGACATCATGAACCATTCGGACATTGACGCATTGGCCAGGACTTTTTCAGACGAAATATATGCCATTTCGCCCCGCTACACCACAAGCGGTGAAATATCAATGAACCGGAAGAACGAGAATGTATATGTTTCAGGTGTGAATGAGCAATACAACAGGATTGAAAAAAACGAAATAATAAAAGGCCGCTATCTTATAGAAAGCGACATAAATGCGGCAAGGGAAGTGGCCCTGATTGATTCTTCCATGGCAATGGAGCTGTTCGGGCGTCTGGATGTATTGGGAGAAAGAATAACAGTCAGGACGCGAAACCGAAACATATCGTTGCTTGTTGTGGGCGTTTTCGAGGAGAAGAAGGGACTCATAAGCAATCTTGGGATCGACGATCCCCCGAGGTATGTTTACATACCCATAAGCGCAGCCGAGAGAATATTCGGGATAGGCGACCGGATTTACGGAATCGACATGAATCTGCAGCAGGATGTTGATGTGCAGTCAGTTCTCGACAGAATGACCAGCATGGTTGAGAGAAGGCACAGAAACAGCGGAGAGGAAAAATACAGAGGTTACAGTGCGGAAAGCGAAATGGAGACGGTGGGAAGGATCACAGGCATAATTTCAGCCGTCGTTAGCTCGATAGCCGCCATTTCCCTGGTGGTTGGAGGCATTGGCGTCATGAACATAATGCTCGTCTCGGTCACGGAAAGAACGCGGGAAATAGGGATACGAAAGGCAATCGGAGCCAGACGAAGGGACATATTGCTACAGTTTCTTGTAGAGGCAGTTATAATTTCAGGCATGGGCGGCATTATAGGTACCGCTTTCGGCATAGGCATATCCTTTGCAATATCGGCTTTCATAAAAATAACGCCTGGAGTATCCATAAGCACGATTTTGATAGCTTGGCTTTTTTCGGCGGGAGTCGGCATTTTCTTTGGAATATACCCCGCCAACAAGGCGGCCAAGC
>PKTO01000161.1 GCA_002869095.1 Clostridiales bacterium | reverse complement strand
GCAGGCCTTTCGGTTGCAGCCGATTCGCTCAGCGCCATCAAATACGCATCAGTCAGACCAATCAGGGAGAACGGAATAGCTGTCGATTTTGAAATAGATGGAGATTATCCGGCATACGGAAATGACGATGACAGCGTCGACGATATTGCAGTGGAAATACTGAAGAAGTTTTCGGATGAATTGAAAAAGCATAAGACTTACAGGGATGCAAAGCATACGCTTTCCGTTCTGACAATAACATCGAATGTAGTGTACGGAGAAAAAACGGGATCCACACCGGATGGAAGAAAGATGGGAGAGGCTTTCGCTCCCGGGGCCAATCCGATGCACGGAAGGGACAAAAGCGGGAGTCTCGCTTCCCTGAATTCGGTTGCGAAGATTCCATACAGAAATGTTTGCGAAGACGGCATATCCAACACCTTTTCAATAGTTCCTGCGGCGCTTGGCAAAGATGCAAAAGACAGAAAACGCAACCTCGCATGGATCCTTGACGGGTATTTCAGCCAGGGGGCTCACCATTTGAATGTGAATGTAATGAACAGGGAGATATTGCTGGAAGCGATGGACCATCCTGAAAAATATCCCTCCCTAACGATAAGGGTTTCCGGATATGCTGTGCATTTCAACAGGTTGACCAGAAAGCAGCAAATGGAAGTAATTCAAAGAACATTCCACGAAAGTCTTTAAGGAAAGGAGTTTGCCATGAAGGGGAAAATCCATTCAATAGAAACATTGGGGCTCAATGACGGACCGGGAATAAGATTCGTGTCATTTTTCCAGGGATGCAGACTGAGATGCGCTTATTGCCACAATCCGGACACATGGAAGCTTGGCGGCGGAATGGAAATGGAATCTGAGGAGCTTTTGAAAAAGGCTCTGAGATTCAAGCACTACTTCGACCGTTCGGGAGGAGGAGTCACATGTTCAGGAGGCGAGCCTCTCATGCAGCCCGACTTTTTGATCGATTTCCTCAAGAAATGCAAGAGAGCAGGAATTCATACAGCTCTCGACACAGCGGGTTTCGGCATTGGACGGTATGAGGAAATACTTGAGTATACGGATCTCGTCATACTGGACATAAAACATGTTGACCGCGCAGGCTACAGGCAGCTTGCAGGGGGAGACATAGGCGAATTCCATAAGTTTGCCCATGCTGTTAACGAATCCGGCAAGAAGGTTTGGATCAGGCATGTCGTTGTGCCGGGAATGACCGACGGAAACGAACACATGGAAAAGCTTGGGAGAATGATTCGGAAATTCGACAGAGTCGAAAAGATTGAACTGCTCCCATACCACAATCTGGGCGTTTCAAAATACGAATCGATGGGAATTGCTTATCGCCTGCAAGGCCTTCTTCCCATGAATGCGGAAAAAGTTGAATCTTATGAAAAAAAGCTTCGGGAAACAGCCGGTCTATAGACGGCTGTTTTTTTGCTGCCGGTGGGAAATTTGAGTTCAAAAGGGTATCAATCAATTAAAGGAGATGATTTTCATGCCGCTTGTCGAGCAGATTGATTATGGTGTTCTTTTAAAAGAAGAATCAATGGAAATCCGGCAATATGAAGGTTTCAATGTTGCTGAAATAAAAAAAGAGGGAAAAAATGTTATGGACAGCGGGTTCAACGATATATTCCGCTATATAAGCGGCGGAAACGAGTCGTCTGAAAAAATATCCATGACTTCCCCCGTCTTGAGTGAAATAGAAGACAATTCAGTAAAGACATCTTTTGTAATGCCTAAAGAGCATAAGTTTGAGGAATTGCCTGAACCAATCGACAAGGCTGTGCAAATAAGGCATGTGCCAAAAGGAATTTACGGGGCAATACGTTTCGCCGGTTCATGGAAACAGGAAAAATTCCTGAACATGAGCGGACACCTCAGGCTTTGGCTGGAATCAAAAGGCTATGAAATTGTCTCAAACGCAATAGTTGCAAGATACAACCCGCCATTCACCCCTCCTTTTTTGAGGAGAAATGAAATACTCTACGAGGTGCGGAAAAAGGAAAATGGGTAATGGTATTGCCGGACACAAAATGGACAAGCGCCTTTGCAGGCGCTTGTCCATTTTGTGTGTAGAACCATTCCCAATAACCCTCTTCGAAGGTCCGGACAGCAATATGTATTTGCGTCCGTTAGACAGATACCCATTTGAAAGAAGAATACACTTTTTTTCCAGTTGAGCAAGAATAAATTTGTACGCTACTAGACATTACCAAGTAGACCATGTATACTATAAGCAGGTACTCTATAATACAGAGTAGAGTAGGTACAGGAGGGTGCTTTTATGGCGGTAAAAACACAGATGTTGAAAGGTCTGCTTGAAGGATGCGTGTTGGAAGTGATTTCCCGGAAAGAATCCTATGGGTATGCGATTTGCGAAGAATTGAACGAATCCGGTTTTGCGGATTTGAATGAGGGAACCGTATATCCCATTCTTGCTCGGATGGAGAAGGGTGGCTGGATTGAATGCGAGAAAAGGAAATCTCCATTTGGACCAAAAAGGAAAGTATATTCATTGACAGAAACGGGTAAAAACAGATTGGAGGATTTCAAGGAAACTTGGAAAAGCATAAAAAACAATGTGGACAATGTTATGAAGGCGAGTGATGAATATGAAGATAAATATGAGGATAAAGAGTAATGTTTCAAGGCGGAATTTCATTGTATCTGCAGTTATTGCCGGAGCTTTGATTGTGGGCGCCGGATTATACTACATTGAAGTTCTTGGTTCGTATCGTGTCAATAAGCATATTGGTGAAGGTAAAAGCCTGTTTGTCCTTCCAGACACAATTATTTTTTTTACAGTAGTGTTGTTGGGTATTTCGGCGCTTGCTTACGCCTACTGGAAGAAAGTTCAGCTTGGCAAAAAGATTGACGAGATGGATGAGTCACTCAAATCGGCATTCGAGTCATTTGAGGAATTTGTTTCATTGAGCGGATTGAAAAAGAGTGAGCGAAGTGAATTGAACAGCGAAGTCCTTGCTCTTTTCATGGAGGCGCATAAAAATGGAAGGACGGTTCGACAGGTGATTGGAGACAATCAGGAAGTTTTTGCACATGAAATGATCAAAGCCTATGGGATAAAGAACTTCTGGCTGTACGATATTTTGACCGCTATACAGTATTTTGTTTTCTATATGTTTGCGGGAACTTTTCTGATTTCAGCAAAGCGAGGGGTTGGCGTGTTTGATGCGGAAATGCCGTATTCCCTGATTGCGTTTTTTGCCCTGGCGGCATTTGTCACCATTCCATTGGTTTACAGGAACAAGAGGAAAGCCTTCGTTGAAAAAGATGGAAAAGTGCCAAAAGGGATTATTGCCATTTTGATAGTCACTGTAGGTTTTTTGGCAGGATTCATCATTCTTATGGATGTGATTGAAACCTGGTTTGAACAGAATGCATTGGTTGCGGCATTTCTGGAAGGAGAGGTGAAAGTTGTCGCTTCAGCATGGCATATTGCGGGACTCCTGTTTGTTTTGGCTTTTTCAATTGGATTAAAAAGACGTTTTCATCCAAATAAAAAATAATCAATTAAATCCCTCGAAGTTTTGGAGGGATTTTTTAAATAAGCCTTGCATAAATATGCAATACCATATATAATAATACGAAATAGAATTTTGAATACGGAGGTATTTTTATGCTTGCTCTTAAAATCGAACCTGAATATGAAGTGACAACCGATAAAAAAGAAATGAACATAGATAGTATTTGCGACCTTCTATGGTCGACACACTGGGCCAGCGACAGGCCAAAGGCAACAATAGAAAAATCTGTCCAAAATTCCATGTGCTTTGGAATTCTGAGCGAGGGGTGGCAGATAGGGTTTGCGCGTGTCATTACCGACTATGCGACCTTTGCATATATAAGCGACGTCGTGATAGACGGTAGATTTCAGGGAAAGGGCTTTGGAAGCTGGCTTATAGAGAGCATTTTGCAGCACCCCGATTTGGTCGACATACCTCAATGGAGACTGAAGACAACCAACGCCAAGCCTTTTTACAAGAAGCTTGGATTCAGCGACCTGAAGTTTCCCCACAAGTATGTGGAAATATTGAAATAGCATTTGATTGAAATTTTCCCCGCGGATGTTGTAGAATAAAGACATCACGCGGGAATTTTATTTAAAGAGGTGTTGGAATGCATACGGAATTTATAATAAAAATAATTGATAAGCAGTATGCCGCCAATATGGAAAGAAATTTGTTTTATGAAGCGGAAAAGGGCTATAGCAATTTGGCGCCGGCGGAGGAAACCCTTGAATTTATTTTGGACAATAGATATGAATTGGGCGAATTTCTAAAAGAAATTATTGAAGCTGACAATTGTGAATCTTTATCCGATTATATGGCTGATAGAACTTGTGAAATTTTTATTGGTATTAATCAGTTTCTGGATTTTAATAATTCGGAAAAGAGTGGATTGAAAGAAATATATGTCGAACTAATTAAGGATATTTATATGCTTTGTGGAAAAGTTTCGGTTGCGGTCGGAGATATCCACGGAGTTTTCAAAAAACATACTCTGCGTATGATAGTGTATTTGCAAAAAACAAATGGAGTTGAAATATTTGAAAAGTACCGCAAGGAGAAAAAGTTTCAAGAAGTTGTTTGCAGAAATTATTCAGATGCATTTCAAACAACACTTCTCGGTCTTTCCCTCGAGAATATGATTGAGCCGGTTTTGGACATTGGATGTGGTAAAAATGCTGAATTGCTTGATTTTTTGAGAAGGGCTGGAATCCGAGCCGAAGGAATAGATAGGGTAAAGGGGAAAAAGGGAAATTATTTTGCATCCAATTGGTTTGATGTAGAGCTTGTCCCCAATTTTTGGGGTACAATAATATCCCATATGGCTTTCTCTAATCATTTTTGGCATCACCATCTGCGTTCGGATGGCGAAATGTTGAGCTACAGCCTAAAATACCATGAAATACTAAAAGCTTTAAAGCCTGGAGGATTATTCATATATGCCCCCGGACTTCCTTTTATTGAAAAGGATCTGAACAACAAGTATTTCAGTATAAAAAGGAAACCGATTGAAGGAATTTCTGATCCGGATGGAAGGTTTTATGTTTCTATTATAAAAAGATTATGAAAAAAGGATTTACGGAGGGGCACATTGATTCAATGGGAGGTTTTGCAATGAATGACAACAGAATTGTGTTGAAAGACGACAGGAAAAAAGCAATGATAAGCCAAATCAAGAAATTTTTCATGGAAGAGCGCGACGAGGATTTGGGCGACTTGGGAGCGCAGCTGATTCTGGAT
>PKTO01000327.1 GCA_002869095.1 Clostridiales bacterium | reverse complement strand
GTGCTTTACCTTTTCCTAAGAAACATAAGATCCACATTCATAATAGGAATTTCAATACCTGTTTCAATAATTGCTACATTCTCACTCATATTCTTTTCGGGAATAACATTGAACCTGATGACACTGGGGGGACTCGCGCTTGGAATGGGAATGCTTGTCGACAACTCGATAGTTGTTCTGGAAAACATTTACCGGTTCAGGCAGGCGGGATACTCAAGAATAGAGGCTGCAAAAGAAGGAGCCGGCGAAGTCGGTATGGCAGTAATCGCATCGACATTGACGACGGTTGCCGTCTTCCTTCCGATTGTATTTGTAGAAGGAATCACTTCAATCATTTTCAGGGAATTGGCGCTGACAATTACTTTTGCGTTGCTCAGTTCCTTGGTGATTTCCTTGACTGTGGTGCCTATGATGTCTTCAAAGATACTCAGGGTAACATGTTCTGAAAAAAGAAAAGTGAAGAGCAGGACAAAGATCTTTAAAATGTTTGACAACACTTTTTCGGCTCTAGAGGGAAAATACAAGATTCTTCTTGAAAAAGCCATCGGGCACAAGCTTTTGACGATTTCTGTCGCACTGGTCATTTTCATAAGTTCCATTTTTGCAGTGGCTCAAGTAGGGGCGGAGTTCCTTCCAAGCACAGACGAGGGAAGAATAAGTATAAATATTGAACTTCCGACTGGAGCAAAACTCGAAAAAACCAGGAATTATGTCGATGAAATTGAAAAACTGATAAACGACATCCCGGAAATTGAAACGGTATTCGCTTCAATTGGAGGAGGGAACTCATTTATTTCAAGCGGAAGCCAAAGCAATGCAGCATCGCTGGATCTTGCTCTTGTAAGTCTTGCGGATAGAGAAAGAAGCAGCAAGTACGTTGCTGACGATATAAGGGAAAGGCTTTCCGACATTCCGGGAGCGGACATTCAGGTCCAGGCGGTTTCAAATCAAACCGGTGGTCCGGGAATGGGATCCACACCAATCAGCATAAGGATACAGGGGGATGAACTGGATGTTCTCAAGGACATTTCTCAGGATTTCATAGACATATTGAATTCTGTTCAGGGGACGCGGGAAGTATCATCAAGTTTCGATGAAGGGCTTCCGGAAATACAGGTCAAGATAAAACGAAATATAGCCGCGCAATACGGAATTTCATCTTACCAGATAGCACAGACAGTAAGAGACAATTTATCTGGGGTCAGCTCTACAAAATACAAGGTTGGCGGCAATGAAATCGATGTGATGATTCAAGCCGTTGATTATTTGAGGGATGACATCAATAATTTCAGATACCTGCAGATTAAAAGCCCTATGGGGGTGAGCGTTCCGCTTGAACAGATCGCGGATATTTATGAAACCAAGGGTCCCGTGAGCATCAGCAGGATTGGACAAGTCAGGACGCTGACAGTAACTTCGGATATAATCGGAAGGGATCTGGCAAGCATTGTTTCTGACATTGAAGCCAAAACTGACAATTACTACCTTGAAGACGGATACAGCTTTGAAATAGGGGGAGAGAATGAAGATCTTGTCGAATCCTTCAAGAGTCTTTTCCTGGCGCTCATATTGGCCGTGTTCCTTGTGTATATGATTCTTGCATCTCAATTCGAGTCCCTGCTTTATCCTTTCATAATAATGTTTACGGTGCCGCTTGCATTTTCGGGCGGAGCTTTCGGATTGTTTTTTACAGGAAGAACATTAAGCGTTCCGTCAGTAATCGGTATTCTCATGTTGGCTGGAATAGTCGTCAACAACGCCATAGTTCTCATAGATTATGTAAACATACTGAGAAGAAAGGGACACGATGTCGTTGAAGCGATTCTGATGGCAGGGCCCACGAGGCTGAGGCCAATACTCATGACGTCTCTGACTACAATATTGGCTCTGATGCCTATCGCATTGGGTACAGGCGAGGGCGCGGAGATCCAATCTCCTTTGGCAACTGTTGTAATAGGAGGCTTGCTTCTTTCGACACTTTTGACACTTGTTCTAATTCCGGTCATGTATCTTGTAATGGATGGGCTTTCTGCCAGAACAAAAAAATGGATTAAAAGGAATAAACACAAGGAGGAACCTTGTGGTGAATAGTAACGGCAAGAGCGAAATGATTCTAAAGGCGGCACTCAACGCCTTTTCAAAAAAAGGGTACCATGCTACCAGAATGGAGAATATTGCGAAAATTGCCGGAGTAGGAAAAGGCACTCTTTACGAATATTTTTCAAACAAGGAAGAACTTTTCAGGGAAGCGCTTGAATATGCGACAAGAATATATTTTGAAGACATAAGCAAAGCGGTTGAAGAAGGAGCGAGTGTGGAGGAGAAAATCCTTGGCATATTAAAAGTCGAGTGCAATACAAAAAAGAAATATGACAACTTCGCATTCACTTTCTTGAGGGAATCAGCCAACGTAGAGATGGATTTCAAAAAATTCATTTACAGGATAAGGGAAATAAAGATAGATTTATACAGCAGAATAATAAAAAATGCAGTAGTCGAAGGTGTCTACTGCGAAGATTTGGATGTTGATTTGGCGGCAACCATATTAATGGGGGCTTTGAACCAGGTGCAATTCAAGAATTTTTACCATGGCTTGAATGATTTTTCGATCGATGATACGAGAAACACATTGAAAATACTTGACCATGGATTTAAAAAGAAGCAGTTTTCATAAATGCTTCTTTTTTTTATCTTCTCCATAATATATTATTAAATAGGGTGGTTTAATGTTGATTGGAACTTGTATTGTTGATATGAGGCTTATTGGTGTGAAGACGCTAAAGAACAAAAGGAGCATAATAAAGAAACTGATTAGCAGGACAAAGAAGAATTTCAATGTTGCAATTGCTGAAGTTGGAAAACAGGACATTGCCGACAGGGCCGAGATAGGATTCTGTGTTGTGTCTACCCAAAGAAGCCATGTTGACAGTCAAATCGACAATATTATTAATGACATGGAATATCACGGGGAGCCCGGCATTGAAATAATTGATTATGAAAAGGAAATATACTGATGGCGGAAAAAGTGTCTCAAAAGATGGATTCTGAGAAAATTGAAAGAGTCATTGAAAAACTCAGGAATGTTTACATTGATGCAAAACCCGGATTGAATTATAAAAATCCGTTTGAGTTGCTGATTTCAACAATTCTTTCGGCACAGTGCACCGATGCAAGAGTAAACAAAGTCACAGTGGTTCTTTTTGAGAAAGCGCGGACGCCCCAGGAAATCTCATTGATGAGTGAATCGGAATTGTCTGATATAATTAAAAGCTGTGGATTGTACAGAATGAAATCGAAAAATATCTTGGCCACATGCAATTTGCTTGTTTACGATTATGATGGAAATGTTCCGAAAACCAGAATTGAGCTAATGAAACTGCCCGGCGTTGGAAGAAAGACTGCGAATGTGGTTTTAAGCCATGCCTTCGGGAAACCTGCGATTGCAGTAGACACGCATGTTCAAAGAGTTTCCAGCCGGATAGGACTTTCCGATTCCGCAATTCCACAAAAGACTGAAATGCAGCTCATGGAAAAAATAGAAGAAAAGGATTGGGGAGATGCGCATTTATGGCTTATAAACCATGGAAGGAAGATATGCACAGCGAGGAAACCGAAGTGCGACATATGCCCAATCAATAAAGATTGCCTTTATTTCAATAATCAGTTGAACGCAAAGTAGCTTGAATATATAATAGGGGTTGCGTGTGGATTATTATGCTGCAATCGGAGGTAACAATGATTTTAAAAGCAATAATACTGGGAATAATAGAGGGATTGACAGAATTTTTACCGATATCTTCAACAGGCCACTTGATCATAGCAAATAAATTCCTTGATTTCGAAGGATCTTTTGCAAACACATTTGATGTCGTAATCCAAGTCGGCGCAATACTTGCAGTTGTTCTCTACTTCAGGGAAAAACTGATTCCGGACTTTAAAAACAAGGCGGATTTCAATCGGAAGATTCGGCTATGGTCAAAAGTGCTGACCGGCCTCATTCCCGCAGTGATTCTTGGGGTTCTTTTTGAGGATATTATCGACAAGTATCTTTTCAATACTACCACTGTAGCCCTGGCCTTGATTTTGGGAGCATTCATGCTTCTTTATTTCGAAAACAGGGATCATGTTGTGAAAGTTGAGGATGAAGAGGAATTGACATATAGGCAGGCATTTATTGTCGGGATTGTGCAATGCTTGGCTTTGGTTCCCGGCATGTCGAGGTCGGCATCAACAATAGTAGGAGGTTTGGGGATTGGCTTTGGAAGAAAGCTTGCGGCGGAATTTTCATTTTTTCTTGCAGTTCCAACTTTGTTCGGCGCGTCCTTCTATAAGATGGTGAAAGGCGGTTTGAATATAAATGGCGGACAATGGGGCATACTTGCGCTGGGGACGGCGGTGTCTTTTATTGTCGCTTATTTTGTAATTGCAGCTTTCATGAATTATATAAAGAAACACAGCTTTAATTTGTTCGCATATTATAGAATTGTTTTGGGGGTATTGGTTTTATACATTTTCAAATGATCTTAGGAGGATATGATGGAAATAATTATTGGACTGATCGGCGGCTTGGGACTTTTCCTGTATGGCATGAATGTAATGGGCACGGGATTGGAAAAAACTGCCGGAGACAGAATGAAAAGAATCATAGAGATATTGACGAACAATAAATTCATGGCTGTGTTGGTAGGCGCGTTTGTGACTGCAATAGTTCAAAGCTCAAGCGCAACTACCGTTATGGTGGTAGGTTTTGTAAATGCGGGTATAATGAGTCTTACACAAGCGGTCGGAATAATCATGGGGGCTAATATAGGTACAACTGTGACGGCCCAGATTGTTTCCATCGATTTGTCTTACATTGCGCCGCTCGCAATTGGAATAGGCGTAATAATATGGATTTTTGCAAAGAACAGAAGAATTAAAAACATTGCTGAGATACTTATCGGATTCGGAATACTTTTCATAGGTATGGATTTCATGAAGGATGCCGTAAAGCCCCTGAGGGAATTTGAAGGATTCAGGCACATGCTTTTAAGCTTTGGGGACAAAAATATAATGAGCATCGTTTTGGCTATATTCACCGGATTTGCCATAACGTCAATAGTGCAAAGCTCAAGGGCCACCACGGGTATTCTTATAGCCCTGGCAAGCGAAGGGCTTTTGCCCATTGAGTCGGCTTTCCCGATTTTGCTTGGTACAAACATCGGCACATGCGTAACAGCTATGATTTCGAGTGTAGGAGCCAATAAAACAGCCAAAAGAGCGGCTCTCGTGCATTTGATGTTCAATGTTATTGGAACTGCTGTTT
>PKTO01000185.1 GCA_002869095.1 Clostridiales bacterium | reverse complement strand
TTTCCTTATCTTTTGTCTTTTCTGTTATCTGTTATCTGTTATTAGATGTCAGTTGTCATATGTCAGTTGTCAGTAAATACAAGTACAAACGACAAAAGCCTGAGACGATCTCTGTTTTTGTTCTTTTTTCTGTTTTCCTTATCTTTTGTCTTTTGTCTTTTCTGTTATCTCTTATCTGATATCTGATACCTGATATCTGTCATCTGATATTTGTTATCTGTTCTTACAGCGGTATGTTTCCGTGCTTTTTGGCCGGCCTTACTTCTCTCTTGGATGAGAGCATGTCGAATGCGTCGGCTATTCTGGGCCTGCTTGCAGACGGCTCTATTACGTCGTCAATGTAGCCTCTCTCGGCCGCTTTGTAGGGTGTTGCGAATTCGGCGTCGTATTCCGCCATCTTTTGGGCTCTCGCCTCTATGGGGTCGTCTGAAGCTTCTATTTCTTTTCTGAATATTATGTTTGCCGCCCCCTGCGAACCCATTACTGCTATCTGGGCGCTGGGCCACGCAAGCACTAGATCCGCTCCCAGGTGCTTGGACGCCATCGCCAGATACGCTCCTCCGTAGGATTTCCTGACTACCAGGGTTACCATGGGAACTGTGGCTTCAGAGTATGCATAAAGAAGCTTGGCTCCGTGGCGTATTATTCCTCCAAACTCCTGCCCTGTTCCCGGAAGGAATCCAGGTGTGTCTACAAGTGTGAGAAGCGGTATGTTGAACGCGTCGCATGTCCTTATGAACCTTGCCGCCTTGTCCGATGCGTCTATGTCAAGGCATCCTGCAAGCACTTTGGGCTGGTTGGCTATTATTCCTACGCTCTGTCCGTTTATTCTGGCAAAGCATGTGACCATGTTCTTTGCGAAATGCTTTTGGTATTCCATGTAGTTCCCGTCGTCGACTATGTCCGCTATTATTTCGTACATGTCGTATGGCTTGTTGGGGTTGTCGGGAATTATTGTGTCTAGAGCCGGCACGAGCCTGTTGAGGTCGTCCTGCGTCTCAACAAACGGAGCCTCTTCCATGTTGTTTGACGGAAGGAATGAGAGCAGTCTCCTTATCTCTTCTATGCACTCTTCGTCTGTAGGCGCCTTGAACTGGGCGACTCCGCTTTTTGTGTTGTGGGTTGTCGCTCCCCCAAGGGCTTCGGCTGTTACGCTTTCGCCTGTGACTGCCTTTATTACCTGCGGTCCTGTTATGAACATTTTGGATGATTCCTCGACCATGAATATGAAGTCCATTATTGCCGGAGAGTATACCGCGCCTCCCGCGCAAGGTCCCATTATGGCGGATATCTGAGGGATTACTCCAGAAGCCACTGTGTTTTTGAAGAATATGTCACCGTATCCGCGAAGCGCGTCGACTGCTTCCTGTATCCTGGCGCCTCCAGAATCGTTTATGCCAACTACGGGCGCTCCCACTTTGAGGGCGTTGTCGAGCACTTTCACTATTTTGGCCGCGTGCATTTCTCCAAGCGATCCGCCTATTACTGTGAAGTCCTGCGAGAATGCGTATACCAGTCTTCCGTCAACTTTTCCGTAACCTGTAACAACTCCTTCTCCGGGCGTGTCTATTTCCTCCATCCCGAAGTTGGTGCAGCGGTGCTTCATGAATGCGTCAAGCTCCACGAAGCTTCCTTCGTCGAACAGAAGCCCTATTCGCTCGCGCGCTGTCAATTTGCCGCTCTTGTGCTGCTTCTCGATGCGCTTTACTCCGCCTCCGAGCATCACTTTCTTTTTGTTCTCTCTCAGTTGCTCCAATTTGTTTATTGCCATTCCTGCCCCTCCTATTGATTATGTGCCTAGATTTACCTTTCCGTAAGCTCAAGCAGTATTCCGTTTGTACTTTTAGGATGAACAAAAGCTATTTTGGCCCCGCCTGCGCCATATCTTGGCTTTTGGTCTATCATTCGAACACCTTTTTCCATAAGGTCGGCTATTGCCTCTTCAATATTTTCCACTCTGAGAGCCAAATGCTGAATGCCTTCCCCCTTTTTTTCAATATGCCTTGCAATCGGTCCGTCTTCTGAAGTTGATTCAAGAAGTTCTATTTCAGAATCCCCGGTTGGAAGAAATGCAACCTTAACCTTCTGCTCTTCAACAACTTCCGTTCCGTCGGCTTTCATTCCAAGAGCCTCATAAAATTCCAAAGCCTTTTCCAAATCCTTGACCGCTATTCCTATATGATCTATTTTAAGAGCTTTCATTTTTTCCTCCTTTTTGAATTGTCGTTTTGCATCTTCGGCAAAACCCTTATGACACAACTTTACACAATATCATTTTATATCATTGAAAATCGTTTCTTGCGCCGTATAGGGATCCATTTCCCGCGACGCAACCATTCCGGACAATTCGTTGATTCTCTTTTCCCTTTTCGATTTGTCCAGCAATGTATTCATCAGGCGCTGCCTGACCAAATCAATTATTTCGAACTTGCAGTTGGCGATTCTTCTTTTGTTGAATTCGCCTGTTTCTTTCATATGGTCCATATGATTCTTTATTCCTTCGAGAATATCGTCAATGCCTTCATTGTTTATTGCAACTGCCGGAATCACCGGCGGTCTCCAATTGCCTCCGTTGAAGTCGAGCATCATGTTGATTTCAGTGATTGTTCTCCTTGCGCCGTCCCTGTCCGCTTTGTTTACGGCAAAAACATCTCCTATTTCCATTATGCCGGCTTTTATGGTCTGTATGTCGTCTCCCAGTCCCGGAACCATAACCATGAGTGTCGTGTCGCAAGTCTTGACTATGTCAATCTCGGATTGGCCTACTCCAACTGTTTCGATGAATATGTAGTCCGCCCCATAGACATCCAGCACTTTGACTGCCGCCCTTGTCGCTTCGGACAATCCTCCCAGCCGTCCACGCGCACCCATGCTTCTGATGAATACACCGGGATCTGTATTGAGGTCTCCCATTCGAACCCGGTCTCCAAGTATTGCGCCACCTGTAAAAGGACTGGTGGGGTCGACTGCTATTATTGCTATTTTTTTGTTCTGTTTTCTCAAATGTTTTACGAGCTTGTCGGTAAGTGTGCTTTTACCCGCACCTGGGGGACCAGTGATTCCTATCACGTATGCCTTTCCCGTGTGACCGTACATGTCCTTCAGTATTTCAACGGCTTCAGCTTCATTGTTTTCAATCATTGTTATAAGCCTCGCCGCAGCCCGTTTATCTCCTTTTAACAATCTTTCACGTATTTCCATTGATTCACCGCCCGATTCACGCATTTTTTTCGCAAATCCAACAAACAGTCTCATTGGCCGCTTCTGCGGCCAATGCTTGTTTGTTATCTTCTTTTTATATTGTTCCTTATATATTCAATAGTTGTATCCGTGGGAGTCCCCGGCGTGAATATTTCAGAAATGCCTTTTTCCTTGAGAAAAGGTATGTCTTCTCCCGGGATTACTCCGCCCCCTACAACAAGTATGTCCGATGCATCCTCTTCCCTGAGCAAATCCACAACCTTTGGAAGCAAGGTATTGTGCGCTCCAGACAAAATGCTCATTGCAACACAGTCGACATCTTCTTGAATTGCCGCATTCACTATTTGCTGAGGCGTTTGCCTGAGTCCTGTATAAATTACTTCCATGCCCGCGTCTCTCAAAGCTCTGGCAATGACTTTCGCTCCCCTGTCATGTCCGTCAAGCCCGGGTTTTGCCACTAATACTCTAATGGTTCTTTCCATTTTAATCGTCCTCCCGTTTCCTATATTCGAACCGACTGTTGGTATTCGCCGAAAACTTCCCGCATTACTCCACAGATTTCACCAAGCGTCGCATAAACCTTTACCGCTTCCAAAATGAAAGGCATTACATTGTCGTCGCCTTCGCATGCTTGTTTAAGGGCCTTGAGCTTGGCTTCAACAGCATCGTTGTCCCTCTCCGCTTTAAGCTCCTTGAGTTTTTTCTTTTGGCCTTCTCCGACAGACATGTCCACTCTTAAAAGATCCTTGGGAGGCTCTTCGTCAACAATGAATTTGTTGACTCCTACCACAACAGCTCTTTCTGTCTCTATGTCCTTTTGGCATCTGTAGGCGGCGTCCATTATTTCCTGCTGTATATATCCATTGTCGATTGCTTTTGGCGCTCCTCCCAGCTCATCGATCTTTTTGATATAAGCGTAGGCCTGATCCTCGATGTCCTTAGTCTTGCTTTCAATGAAATATGAGCCGGCAAGAGGATCTATTGTGTTTGTGACTCCGCTTTCATGGGCAACAATCTGTTGGGTCCTCAGCGCTATCCTGACTGAATCTTCTGTCGGAAGAGCAAGAGCCTCGTCCCTTGAATTGGTGTGGAGGGATTGCGTGCCCCCGAGAACCGCCGCCAATGTTTGGATTGCCACACGCACAATGTTGTTGTCCGGCTGCTGGGCAGTAAGTGTCGATCCTCCGGTTTGCGTATGGAACTTGAGCATCATTGACTTGGGATTCTTGGCATTGAATCTTTCCTTCATTATTCTTGCCCAAAGCCTTCTTGCGGCTCTGAACTTGGATACTTCCTCAAGCAAGTCGTTATGTGAATTGAAGAAGAACGAAAGTCTGGGTGCAAATGAGTCGACATCCAAACCTGCAGCTATTGCCGCCTCGACATAGGCAATCCCATCGGCCAATGTGAATCCGACTTCCTGTGCGGCTGTCGAACCGGCCTCCCTTATGTGGTATCCCGATATGCTTATTGTATTCCATTGCGGCACATTAACCGAGCAGTACTCGAATATGTTTGTTATAAGCCTCATTGAAGGCTCGGTCGGGAATATATATGTCCCTCTTGCAATATACTCCTTCAATATGTCGTTCTGTATCGTTCCCCTCAGCTTGTCCATCGATACGCCCTGCTTCTCGGCAACAGCTATGTACATGGCCAAGAGTACCGACGCCGGAGCGTTGATTGTCATCGATGTGCTTACTTTGTCAAGCGGTATTCCTCCAAACAGTATTTCCATGTCCTTGAGCGAATCGATTGCAACACCGACTTTGCCCACTTCGCCTTCAGCAAGCGAATGGTCCGAATCGTAACCTATTTGGGTCGGAAGGTAGAAAGCCACCGAAAGTCCGCTTCCGCCCTGTGCCAAAAGCAGTTTGTATCTTTCGTTGGAGTTGTCGGCCGTGGCAAAACCTGCATACATTCTCATCGTCCACAATCGGCCTCTGTACATTGTCGGTTGGACTCCCCTTGTATACGGATATTGCCCCGGGAAACCTATTTCTTCCATATAGTCAACATCTTCTACATCCACAGGAGAATACAGTCTCCCTACTTCATCCCCTGAAGCGGACATGAAATTTTCTTTTCGTTCCGGCCTTTTGCCAACAGCCTTTTCTGTACATTCTTCGAACGATTTCACCCCTTTGGT
>PKTO01000083.1 GCA_002869095.1 Clostridiales bacterium | reverse complement strand
TAACCAAGTTTTGGTCCCGCTACAATTTCCAGGGATTCTCTTGCCTTTGCAAATATCTCGACCAATGAAACATATATCATTACTCCGGCTGAAAATCCAAGCGCAGCGGACAAGAATCTCTTATTTGTTTGCTTTGTGTAAAAAGCCAAAATACTGCCAATGCCGGTAGACAAACCTGCAAAAATTGTTAGTCCTAACGCAAACCCTACTGCAGAAAGATCTAATTCCATGACATATCATACTGTTTTCCAGTATGCCTCCTTTGGGAATATTTTGTAGCTTTAAACAGATTTCCAATATTATTATATCAAGACTTGATATTAGTTCCGTCACCTGTCTAAAATCTCAGTTCGCAAAATAATTTGAAAAATCATCAGATCTTTGATTTGAGCCAATTCAATACTTTTTCACAGTCTTCACCGTCGGGATGGCCGCGTCTTATGAATCCCTTTCCGCCATAACAGGTCATGCAATCGCCATCTAAGCTGAATCTGTTTTCATTGAGATATATATTTACCTCTTCGATTGCGTTTTTGTAAGATTCCCCCCTGCCAAACCAAGTCAAAAACATATGGAATCTTGCATCTTCACTTATGGATGTTTTTTCAATCCGTTTCAGCCATTCCAACAAATCTTTGTGAACTCTTCCTCCATACACGCCGGAACATAAAAATATTGAATTATAACTCTTCCAATCCCTTTCTTCTTTCCGCTCAAGTACCAACAACTCTGCGTCAATGTTATTTGCAATATAGCGGGATAAATCATAGGTATTCCCCTTGCCCTTCGGGCTTACTATCAATACGCTCATTTAGATTCTCCTTTTATGGATTAAAAATTATCTAAAGATTTCCCATGCATTCACTGATTCGGACTTGGTATTAATCATACGCACCAAAAAGCTATATTCCTTAAATTCATTGCTTTTCTAGTCTTTTCAAGCATATTCTGATTAGTCATCCAGCAAAGAAGCAGCAGCCTCATACTCGTCCTGACTAGCCTGATATTTCTTTTCTTTAGGCGGGAACGACTTGTCAAACTCGTCAACTTCTTCCTCCGTCACATCTAACACGTTTGAAAATTCAGCATAGCCGGATACATCATCCAATGAGCCTTCATATAAAGGCAACACCAGCAAACCTTTGTAGAACTTCCCGTCCGGCATTGAGATGCCATACTTCTTGCCGCCAGAGAATCCGTATGGCTCATAGTGATATGGGTATCCTAATGTCAATATCGCACGATATCCCATTTCTTTAGCTACTTCAATTGAATGATTAATAAGCTCTTTTCCAAGGCCCTTCCTATGGAACTCTGGAGAAATGAAAACAGGTCCAAAGCTTATGGTTTCATATTCTTCCTTATTCTCTGACACTATTTTTGAATGCGTGTAGAAGATTGCGCCTTCAATTTCTTCATCAACTTCGATGACAAAAGCGAGTTCCTTTATAAAATCCGGATGACTTCTCATTTTATGAACAACATAGTGTTCATGTCCTCCCGGAAAATATAAATTCCAAAATGCTTCTCTGGCTAATTCTTCAACTCTTCTGTAATCCTTTGCTTCCTCGTTTCTTATTTTTATATTCATTTTTTTCTCCAATTATTTGATTTTTCATTTGATTTTTTCGTTGGAGGTCGCCGGTTGTTTTTTTTAAACCCCAACTTTGCTGCCGACTCATATTTGCCAAGCTTGTCAGACATAAAAAATCCTCCGCTAATGTTAATTTTGATGATTGATTCAGTATGTTATTTGCTGTTGATCTTTTTCTTGTGTATTTGCATAATTAACACTGCCAGAAATGTTGTTAAAGAAACTGCCAAACTTGCTATTCCGGTGTATATTGGCAAGATTAGCAAGTAAAGGCTGCTGCTCATCCAACCTTCTACCGTTGTAAAAAGTCGGGTATTGGCAGCAAAAATGATGTACAACAAAAGTGTAGATGCATTAACCGTAAATATAAACATAATCGCGGGTAATCTTGTCAATTTATTGCTGTAGGTTTTCTTGATTGAAAACAAAACAAGAGCCAATAATACAGGCGAGAAGGTGATAAGTGAAACTTGAATTCTATCTGCAATATTTTCTGAACCTAGAACAAAAATAAAATTAAAGCAAAATAAGATGCCAACAGCGATGAATAATTTAAAATTCAAAGCATTCATTTTAAGAGTTTTCATTTTAATCGGACTCCTTCTCTATACATCAAAAATGCTTAATGAATATCAATATAAAAAATCACTGGGGGCAGTTTGATCTCAGCAAAACAGCATTTAATCTAACCTTTAAGCTTACTTTCCCATTCAGCAAGTTTAAAACCTGTTAAAACAAAATCATCACCCACAAGAACTGGACGTTTATGAAGCATGCCATCACTTTCCAAGAGCGACAGAAGTTCTTCTTCAGATAAACTTGCCCATCGAACCTTTAAATTTAATTCTTTGAATACTTTACCGTTTGTATTAAAAAACCGCTTAAGGTCCAATCCACTCTTCTTCATCCATTCACGGACTTCATTTGCTTTAGGATTATCTTTATGAATCAAACGTAACTCATATGAAAATTCATTGTCGTCCAGCCAAGCCTTGGCCTTCCTGCTGCTTGTTCACGATGGATAATGTAGTAATAGCATAATTTAATCTCCTTTGTCTCTTTTTTTAATTCTCCTTATAAAAAATCATACTTTAACTTTGTCAAGAATACAATCAAAAAACACCTGACCTCTAAAGTCAGATGCTTTTCACGCTCTTCTAATTGAAAAGATATTTCTTTAAGCAATTCAGTTTCATGAAACCATTGCAATTGCAACTTACTTTTCTATCTTAGATAGCTTTACCACCGTCTCAACGTGTGGTGTATGCGGGAACATGTCTACAAGTGCCATTTGCTTCATTTCATAGCCATTGCCCTTCAGTATGAGCAAATCTCTTGCCAGGGTCTTGGGATTGCAGGAGATATAAAGAATCTCGTCGACGTCATAGGCGATTATGTCCATAAGGGCTTTCTCCATGATGCCTTCTCTTGGAGGATCAAGGACTATTATGTCGGGCCTTTCCGGGATAATTTTAAGCCCGTTACGGACATCTCCGGCATAGAAGCGGCAGTTTGTCAATTCGTTCATGACAGCATTCTCGTTTGCCTTTACGACCGCCTCTTCCACTATTTCGACTCCGTAGACCGCCTTGGCTTTGGGCGAGAGCATCTGGCCTATTGTTCCGGTGCCTGAGTAGAGGTCGTAAACGACCTTGTCAGACAGGTCACCGAGCATGGAGAAGCCTTTTTCGTATAGTAGTTCCGCGCCCGCTGTGTTGGTTTGAAAGAACGAGAACGGCGAAATTTTGAATTTTAGCCCTCCCACCTCTTCGAGTATCCAGTCCCTTCCCGCAATCACTCTGAGTTCATCGCATCTTACTGCGTTTCCAATGTCATCGTTTACGGTTCTAAGCAAGCTTACAATTTCTCCGGCAAGATCAAGATTTCCCATTGCAGATACATAATCCTCTTCAGGGAATTCGCACTGACTGCTTGTGACTATGTTCACCATTATTTCGCCGGTCTTTTCAGCCTTTCTGACAATGAGATTCCTTAAAAGCCCCATGTGGGTCTTGTTGTTGTAGTGGGAAAGTCCCCTGGCCTTGCAGAAGGACAAAGTCTCATTCATTATTTTGTTGAAATCCGAATGGGTCAAGAGGCAATGGCTTATGGTCAAGACATCCATGTATCTGCCTTTCCTGTGCATTCCAAGGGTTGTCTCCCCGCCCTTTTCCATGTCTCCGAATGTATATTCCATTTTGTTTCTGTATCTGTATATTTTGGGGCTTTCGGTTATGCCGCTGTAGGGGATGTCTATAAGCCCGCTATCTTCGAACAGGTTCATTACCGCCATCTCTTTTTCTTCAAGCTGGCTCCGGTACGGAATATTCTGCCTTGCGCAGCCACCGCAAAAGTCGTCGTGAATGCACTCGGCGGCAATCTCGTCATCCCTATGCGCAACCACCTCTAGAAGCCTCGCTTCAGCATGGCTTTCTTTGATTTTGCCGACCTTTGCGAGTATCCTCTGCCCCGGCAAAGCGTTTTTAACTCGCACTTCCATATCATCGTGAAAAGCTATCCCTATGTTTGGGAAAAGCATTTTTTCTATTGTAAGTTCCAATGTTTCTCTCTTTTTCATATTGTTTTCCTCTCGCGGATAATAATCTTTAATAAATATCAATACGAGTATAACACAAATACACTATGCCTTTTGGGAAACCGGCCGTGAATTTTATCTGCTTTCGGCTCTGAAAGGGATTAGACACTTGATTTAAGAAACCATGCGTATTAAAATGGGTTTGTTGATGTTTATTGAACGGACTAAAATACGAACTGGGAGGATTGCACTATGCCTTGCACATTTCCGAAATATACACACCCGGATTTCAATCAAGATGTTTTTAATAATGCTCCAGACTGCACCACCAAAAAAGTCGAAAAGGATGGGGTGGCACCGGCAAATTTCCATTCCACGTCAATCTATCCCGAATATTTCAAAGTCGAAGGCGAATGGATGTTGCCCTCAGGAAGCCGCATGGATTGTGTACCTCTGATTGACGAAAACAAGAATATAGAAATTGTAGAATTCAGAAACTTAAAAGTCGGGGATGAAGTGGTGGTAGGCAGAACTGAAGACGCAAGCGAAGGCATTTTTCTTCACAAGAACGGTTTCAAGCCTAAGAACATGAACACAGACAACTTCACTTTCCGGGGCGGCCGCTCGCGTGAAACTGCTTTTTCTAAAGATTATGACCGGCTCTACGAAAGATTGAAACACGACAGGGACAAGGGCCATATTGTATGGGTGCTTGGTCCTGCTGTCGTATTCGACTATGATTCCAGAAAGGCTTTGTCTTCTCTTATAGAAAAGGGATTCGTACACGCTTTGCTGGCAGGAAACGCATTGGCAACGCACGATCTTGAGGGCGGATTTCTTGAAACCGCACTGGGTCAGAACATATATACCCAGGAATCCATGCCAAACGGCCATTACAACCATCTCGATTTGATAAACGAAGTAAGGAGATCTGGTTCAATAGAAAATTTCATTAAAGAGGGAAATGTCAAAGACGGAGTTATAAAAACCTGTATTGAAAACAATGTTCCTCTGGTACTTGCGGGTTCAATAAGAGACGACGGCCCGCTTCCTTCCGTTTACCCAAACGCTTATGATGCTCAGGACGCGATGAGGGTTCAAACCCGAAAGGCGACAACCGTAATTTGCCTTGCAACGACTCTTCACACTATAGCTTCCGGAAACATGACTCCTTCATACACTTTTGCGGACGGCAATGTCAGGCCGGTTTTCATTTACAGCGT
>PKTO01000366.1 GCA_002869095.1 Clostridiales bacterium | reverse complement strand
CCTTTGCACGTCTTATGCTGTCCTTATAGTGTGAATTCCCGCCGTCTACTATCAAGTCCCCGGCATCGAGATGTTTTTCGAGTTCATATATGATATCGTCCACAGCTATTCCTTGCGTATCCATTATCCATATTATTCTGGGCTTGTCCAATTTTCCAACCATGTCTTCAATGCCAAAAGCCATGCCGGCACCGAAAGAAACCATCTCTCTCGCCTTTTCATTGTCCCTCTTGCATACTGTGACGTCGAATCCATAATCCAAAAGATTCAAGCAAAGGTTCCATCCCATTTTCCCCAGCCCTATCCATCCTATTTCCATATATAGCCACCTCCTATGTTTTTTTTACCCTTTGCTTTCAGAAATACGCTTCAAAACCTTAATTTGATTCAATCATAGTGATATACTTACGGTGACGCAATTTAAAGGAGGGCTCCAATGGATTTCAAGCAACTGGAAGCTTTTGTCGCCATTGCAAAACATAAAAGTTTTTCCAAGGCTGCAGAATCGCTTTACATAACACAACCCACAATCAGCACCCACATAAAAAACCTGGAATATGAATTGAACGCTACCCTTATCAACAGGTCTTCAAAAAAAATCCATATTACCGAGGCGGGCGCAATTCTTCACAAATACGCCGTGGATATATTGAACAAGCGTGATTATGCGATTTATTCACTTAACGATTACAAGGGAAAAATAGAGGGCCTTCTGGAGATTTCTGCAAGCTCTGTTCCCGAAGAACATTTGCTGCCCGGAATGCTCATGTCTTTCAATGAATATTTCCCGGATGTTAATTACAGGATTTCAAAATACGATTCGGGCATTATACTTAAAAAAATCATTCAGGGTGAAATCAATTTCGGAATAGTCGGTTCAAAAGCTGATTCCGGAAAGCTGGAATATATCAGAATAATGAGTGATGAAATAATATTGGCTGCTCCCCCGACAGAAATGTACAAATCGCTTGGAGAAATTTCTCCAGAGGATTTGAAAGCCTTCAAGTTCATATTGCGTGAAAAGGGCTCAGGAACAAGGAAGGCCCTCGAGGACGCCCTGGATTTACACGGGCTGTCTTTGTCCGACCTTTCCGTAAGCGCTTTGATTGAAAACAACAGAACCATTGTCGAATGCCTCAAGAAGGACATGGGCCTTACTTTTCTTTCAAGGAATGTGGTGCAAAAAGACCTTGAAGAAGGCTCGGTCATACGCATTCCTGTAAGAGGGATGAATATAAGCAGAGACTTTTATTTTGTCTACAACAAGTCAATCGCCCTTTCTCCTCTCGCGGAAGCTTTCAAGAACTTCGTATTGGACAAAGTTGACCATTAAAAGCGGCAAAAGAAAAAACTCCCGCAAGAGCATTCTCTTTCGGGAGTTTTTTGCCGTCTACAATTTGTAGTGCTTCTTTTCGTATCTTTCAAGCATAACCTTCGCCACATACCCTATGAACAGCATAAGGGTCATTAAAAATATGGAACGCACGGGATCGTCATACATGGCCTTGAAATTGTACCCTATTATGCTGAGGAAAAAAATCATGACGAGTTTGCCTGCCAGCGTAGCGGCAACAAAGCGTTCAGTCGACAAATCCGACAAAGCCGCTATGAATGAAACCAGAAAGCTCGGGGTGAATGGAAAACAATACAATAGAAAAAAAGGCGCAAACCCCCTTTCCCTTATCTTCACCAGCCTGTCGGCAGTTTTATCGTTTGCATAAATTTTATTGAAAAGTCCATGACTTCCGAAATTTCGCAAAAGCAAAAAAACGAGTATGGTCCCTGCGGATGTCCCCACCCATGAATATATGTACCCCAAAACAAAACCGAACACAAACACATTTACGGTTACAAAAAGAACCAAGGGGAGAAAGGGAAGGAAGGCTTCAACGGAAACAAGACCGATTCCCAATATAAAACCGAATCCCCTCAAAT
This sequence comes from Clostridiales bacterium, assembly GCA_002869095.1. GTDB lineage: Bacteria > Bacillota > Clostridia > Peptostreptococcales > BM714 > BM714. Next base: position 3,423 of record PKTO01000366.1, on the reverse strand, counting down.
ACTCGATGGCAGCTACAAGATTTTCCTCGGAAATATATGTCATGGCCTCCCTGATGAAACCTGTCAACGCATCCATTTGAGCAATCCTCCAATCGAATCTTATATTGTGAATATACCACAAAAATCCTATGCGGAAACTCTTGCTTCATGCGCGATTCGATTCAAATGCCCAAAGAGTCGGTAAAATGGCCGCATATCCTTTCTTCATGCCAAAACGGACCATTTCCTGTCCTTGAAAATCCGACATGTCCACCGAACTTTGTGACTGTCCATTCTATGTAATCACTTTCACTTTTTGCATTTTCATCGGGGTAGCATTCCTTCCCCAAAAATGGATCGTCCAAAGCGTTTATTATCAATGCCGGAACCCTTATTTCCTGCAGGTAGGGCTTCGAGCTCGCCTTTTTGTAATAATCGTCCGAATCGCTGAATCCGTGGAGCACGGAAGTGTATATGTCGTCATATTCTTTCAGCGTCCTTATCTTTTCGAAGCCGGAAAGGTCTATTTCGCCGGGATGCGTTTCTTTTTTTCTCTCCAGGGTATTGCCGAGTTTTTTCAGGAACCTCTTCCTGTATACAATATTTTTTTGGGAATCCAAGGCTCTCGAAGCGGATGCAAGGTCGCACGGAACAGATACTGCGGCAGCCTTGGCAATCCCATAGCCGCCCAGCGCATTTGTCCCCTCTTCACCAAGAAACTTCAGAAGAACATTGGCCCCCAGGCTGAACCCCACCATGAAAATATTTTCATAATCCATTTTTTCGGACACATGGCTTATGATTTGCCTCACATCCCCTGTGTCGCCGCTGTGGTAAAAACGCAAGAGCCTGTTGGGCTGACCTCCGCAGCCCCTGAAATTCACGCACAATGCGTCAATACCCGAGTCGTTCAACGCTTTAGCCATTCCCTTCATGTAAGGCCTGCCTGCGCTCGATTCCAAGCCGTGGAGAATTACGGCAATGGACTTGCCTCCGACACACGACCAATCAAGATCCAAAAAATCCCCGTCTTCGAGCTCAAACCTTTTTCGCGCATAAATCAGGTCCGAAACATTTAGGACCTGTGAATGATAAACAGTATTAATGTGCGCGTTCGTGAAAATTCTCTGGGGCTTATAAATCGTCATCACCCTCGCCACCGCCTTTTGAATTTTCTTCTCTGTATCCGCAGGACTTTGCGCAGTTTCCGCAACCTCCAGGGCACTGGCCCTTTTTAACTCTATTGATATTTTTCCATATGACATATGCGGCATACGATATTAAAGCCGCCGCTATAGCCAATGTAAGAATCTGTCCCATCGAACCCTCCTATCCGACAAACAAACTGCCGATTTGGTATACTCCAAAAGCTATGACCCAAGCCAATGTCAATTGATAGACTATTGAAAAGCCCGTCCATTTCCATGACCCGGTTTCTTTTTTTATTACGCTTATCACTCCTATGCACGGAATGTAAAGAAGCACATAAACCATAAAGCTGTAGGCACTGAGCGAAGTGAACGAGGCCGATAGCGCATCGGCAAGGCTGGCTCCGCTGCCCGCTCCCGCTCCATATGCAATCGACATGTTGCTTACTATTACTTCCTTTGCAACTACGCCTGTCAAAAGGGAAAGCGCAGCCCTCCAGTTTCCGAAGCCCAAAGGGGCAAACATTGGAGCCAAAAACTTTCCGACTGATGCAGCAAAGCTGTCGGTAAAGGCTGCCGGACCTGCAAAATTGTAATTCAGCAAAAACCATATCACTATTGAAGCGGCGAATATCAAAGTCCCCGCCTTTACAATGAACTCCTTGACCCTTTCCCATACATGGATTCCGATTCCTTTGGCGGTCGGTATCCTGTAGGGCGGCAGCTCAATAAGAAGCGGTATGGGCTCGCTCTTGAAGAAGGTCCTCTTGAATACAAATGCAACTGTTACGGCAACCGCTATTCCTATGAAATAAAGCGAAAAGACCACCAAAGCCTTGTTCCTTGGGAAAAAAGCCGATGCAAACAGTGTATATACAGGCAGCCTGGCTGAACATGATATGAAAGGATTTATCAGTATCGCCGTCATTCTGTCCTGTTTGTTCTCGAGTGTGCGGGTGCTCATTATTGCCGGAACATTGCAACCGAAGCCCAGCACCATTGGAATGAATGCCTTCCCTGACAAACCTATTCGCCTCATTGTCCTGTCCATTATAAAAGCGACTCTTGCCATGTATCCGCTGTCTTCCAAAATGGATATAGCAAAGAAAAGTGTTGCTATATTCGGCAGAAATACCAATATTCCCCCGACTCCGCCGATTACTCCCTCCACCACAAGCGATATGAGCCATTCCGAAACGCCTGCTCCCGTCAGCCAATCAAATGCCGCGTTTGCCAGTATTTCCGAAAAGAACACATCAACCAGATCGAGGAGCCTGTTTCCAACCACATCGAATGTGAATGCGAAAACACCCATCATTATCAATATGAATATAGGCAATCCGAGGTATCTGTTCATTGCTATTTTGTCTATTTTATCTGAAACCGTTTCCTTGTCCCGGCTCTTGTCGACAACTACCGCGTCAACGAGTTTGTTTATGAATTCATACTTTTTTTTGACAATCAATTCTTCGTATCTTTCGCCGTGGCTGTTTTCCGGATTAAGGTAGGCCTTTTGCCCGGACCCCATCAGGTTCATTATTTCTATGTCCTCTTCGATGACCCTCAAAGAAAGCCATCTGTGGTTGAACCTGCCCAGGCATGCCAAATGGTCTATAAGTTTATGCGTTTCTATTATATTTTTCTCTATATCCTGACCGTAATCCACTTCAATCGGATAGTATCCATCCGATTTTTTTGCAGTTTCTATGACAGCATCAAGAAGTTGGCCTTTTTCGCCCATTTTTGAAGCAGTTATAGGCACAACAGGAGCATTCAATTTTTTTGAAAGCGCCTCGACATCTATGCCTATGCCTTTTTTCTCAACAATGTCCATCATGTTGAGTGCGATTACAACAGGTCTTCCCATTTCAATCAATTGTATTGTAAGGTAAAGATTCCTCTCGAGGTTTGAAGCATCGACTATATTGAGTATCACATCAGGCTTTTCGTCGATGATGTATTTTCTTGTTACTATTTCCTCCATGGTATAGGGAGAAATGCTGTAGATTCCCGGAAGGTCGGTCAAAAGAATGTTTTCTTCACCGTGCTTGAATCCGCCTTCCTTCTTCTCGACAGTAACTCCCGGCCAATTCCCTACATAATGCCTGGCACCGGTCAGTTCATTGAACAGAGTCGTTTTTCCACTGTTTGGATTTCCGGCAAGCGCCACCTTTATCTGTTTATCCATTTGCCTACTCCTATTTTTCCAAATTTCTCACTTCAATTTTTTCGCTTATCCCATTGCCCAGAACAAGTCTCGAGCCCCTGACGCTTATGACTATGGCGCTGCCCGGTT
>PKTO01000228.1 GCA_002869095.1 Clostridiales bacterium | reverse complement strand
TTTGAAAAGCCGGGGTTATGACGTTTGCGGATATTTCAGCAGAACGCAGGCTTCCGCAATAGCCGCGGCTTCATTTGCAGGCACATCCTGGTACGGCAGTGTGGAAGAATTGGCTGAAGCCGCCGACATGATTTTTCTTACAGTGAATGACGACCAGATTCGATTGGCTGCAGAAAATTTGTACAATATTGATCTTGCATTGGATGGAAAGATTTTTGTCCATATGAGCGGCGCTTTGGCGTCCGGTGAGCTTGATATTCTTAAAAAGAGAGGCGGCCACACATATTCCCTGCATCCGCTTTTATCGTTTGCAGAACCCGGCAAGGCATGGAAAAGAATTGAAGATGCTGTCTTTTCCGTCGAAGGCGACAGCGAAAAAATGCAGACGATGACAAATTTGCTGGAAAATACGGGATGTTCGTTTTTTGAAATAGAAACAGACAAAAAGGCTCTATACCACGCAGCGGCATGTGTGGCGTCAAACTATGTGACGGTTCTTTTGGATTATGCATTCTCCTTGTACCTGGACATGGGGCTTTCAAGACAAGATGCCGCCAAAGCGCTGTTGCCTCTTGCCAAAGGAACGGTTCAAAACGCTGAGGACGGAGGCCCTGAAAAGACACTGACGGGACCCATTTCCAGAGGCGACGCTGGCGTCATAAGGCGCCATATGGATGCATTTGAAAAATCGGCAAAAGACAAAGAGGATTTTTACCGGTTCATGGGTCTTCAAACGGTTGATTATGCCAGCCGGTACGGACTCCAGCCGGAGGAAAAAATAAAAGAAATGAAAAAAATATTGAACAGGGGTGAGCTGGATGGCTAAAAGGTTTACGGTCAATGATTTTATCGAATCAAAAAAGAATGGAAGAAAGATTTCAATGCTTACGGCGTATGACTATTCCATGGCAAAATTGCTGGACGAGTCCGGTGTGGACAGTCTTCTTGTGGGTGATTCCCTCGGAATGGTTGTTCTTGGATACGAAGACACGCTCCAAGTCACAATGGAGGACATGATTCATCATTGCCGTGCTGTTTCAAGAGGAGTGAAAGGGGCCATGGTCATAGGGGACATGCCTTTTATGAGCTATCATGTCAGCATAGAGGAAACCGTAAGAAACGCAGGAAGACTGATAAAAGAGGGTTTGGCCCAATCAGTCAAGCTTGAAGGCGGAAGCGAGATAGCCGACAAGATAAGCGCTGTCATTGGAGCCCAGATTCCGGTAGTGGGCCATTTGGGGCTGACGCCTCAATCGGTCAACATGTTTGGCGGATTCAAGGTTCAAGGCAAATCTGAGGATGCGGCCAAGAAAATCATAGAAGATGCGCTGCTTTTGGAAGAAATAGGGGTATTTGCAATAGTCCTTGAATGCGTGCCGGCTGAATTGGCAAAGATAATTTCCGAAAAATTGACAATCCCGACAATTGGCATCGGAGCGGGCGCGTATTGCGACGGACAGGTTCTGGTCACCCAGGACATGCTTGGAATGTACAGCGATTTTGTTCCTAAATTCGCAAAGCAGTACGCACAGGTCGGCTTGTCGATAAAAGAAGCAGTAGTTTCTTATGGCGAAGAAACAAGGAGCGGCGCATTTCCTGAGAAGAAGCATACATTCAAGATAGACGCTTCAATATTGGAAAAGCTTTATTAAGGAGGATTCAGATGGACACAGTGAAAAAGATAGATGTGCTGCGCAGCCGCTTGAAAGAAGCGTCAAGAAACGGCAAAAGCGTCGGCCTTGTTCCTACCATGGGATTTTTGCATGAAGGACACCTTTCTTTGATAAAAAGGGCCAGAGAGGAAAACGATTTACTTGTAGTCAGCCTGTTCGTAAACCCGACACAATTCGGTCCCGGAGAGGACCTGGAAAGCTATCCCAGGGACCTGGAAAAGGATGCTGATTCATGCTCGGCAGAGGGCGCCGACATATTGTTTGCGCCTGATGCGGGAGAAATGTATTTCGAGGACTACGGCACCTATGTGGAGGTGTCGGGTGGCTTGACAAAGGGCCTTTGCGGAAAATCGAGGCCCACCCATTTCAGGGGCGTCACATCTGTCGTAAGCAAGCTTTTCAATATAGTCGAGCCCGACAGAGCCTATTTCGGGCAAAAGGATGCTCAGCAGGTTGCGGTAATCAAACGGATGGTCAGGGATTTGAATTTTGATGTTGAAATTGTCGTTTGTCCCATAGTGAGAGAGGCGGACGGTCTTGCCAAAAGTTCCAGAAACATCTATCTTTCCGAGGTTGAAAGGAAAGCGGCTCTCGTATTGAACAGGTCCCTCAAGGCGGCTTCCGAAAGGATTTCATCAGGAGAAAGAAACGGGGACGAAATAAAGGCGATGGTTGAGAACATGATCAAGCAAGAGCCTTTGTCGGCGATAGACTATGTGGAAGTTGTCGATGCGGAAAACATGAAGCCGCTTGAAATCCTCAAGGGCAGCGTGCTCCTTGCATTGGCGGTCCGTTTCGGGAAGGCAAGGCTCATAGACAATATTCGCTTGGAGGTTGAATGATATGATGCTCAATATGTACAAGGGTAAAATACACAAGGCAAGAGTCACAGAAGCAAATCTAAATTATGTGGGAAGCATAACCATAGACAGGGATTTGATGGATGCGGCGGGAATGATTGAGGGCGAGAGGGTGCAAATCGTCAACAATTTTAACGGCGAACGCATAGAAACATATATCATTGAGGGAGAACGCGGCAGCGGGGTCATCTGTCTCAACGGGGCTGCCGCAAGAAGGGTTCAGCCGGGAGACGAGGTCATAATAATCTCCTACTGCTGGATCGGTGAAGAAGAAGCAAAGAAACTCTTGCCAAAGATAGTATTCGTAGACAGTGAAAACAGGATTTTGGAAACTGCCGGAAGCGAAAAGCACGGTCAAATAAAATAATTTGCTATTGCTGCAAGAGAAGGTTTCTACCTTTGCATAATCGGAAAACGGCAATCACGTATCCTTCTCGAAAAATCTTTGTAAAAAGGCATCTTAAAGGTGCTTTTTTTTTGTTTTGTGGTATAATACAGTAACATATTTTTGTTAAGTGGAATTTAATAATTTAAGTGCCAAATCAAGAAGCCGTCAAAACAATAGAAAACAGGAGGTTGGGATCATGCGAAGCGACGAAGTAAAAAAAGGCGATGCAAGAGCGCCTCATCGCTCACTTATGTATGCGATGGGTTACACAAAAGAAGAATTGGAAAGGCCGTTGATTGCAATTGTCAATGCGCAAAATGAAATCATACCGGGCCATTTCCATTTGGACGAGATTGCGGAAGCCGCCAAGAAAGGCGTTTATGCGGCGGGCGGAACGCCTATGGAATTTCCGGCAATAGGAATTTGCGACGGGATTGCCATGAACCATTCAGGGATGAAATATCCATTGTCCACAAGAGAACTCATAGCCGATTCTATCGAGGCCGTTACTATGGGGCAGAAGTTTGACGGAATGGTCCTGGTTGGAAACTGCGACAAAATAGTTCCGGGGATGCTTATGGCGGCTGCGAGAATGAATATACCGGCAATATACATAAGCGGCGGACCAATGCTTCCGGGAAACTCCGGAGGCAAGAAAATAGACCTTGTAAGCGGAGCATTTGAAGCGGTTGGAAGCTATAAGGAAGGAAATATAACAGAAGACGAGCTTCACCAGGCGGAACTTCATTCCTGCCCGACTTGCGGAAGCTGCGCCGGCCTGTTTACTGCAAACACCATGAATTCGTTGGCAGAAGTATTGGGTATAGCTCTCCCCGGAAACGGCACAATACCGGCTCCTTATGGAAGAAGAAAACAATTGGCTAAATATGCAGGAATGCAGATTATGGAAGCCTTGAGAAACGATCTCAAACCAAGGGACTTAATGACCAAGGAAGCCTTCAGGAATGCAATAACCGTTGATATGGCAATAGGCGGATCAACCAATACGGCCCTTCATTTGCTGGCAATAGCCAATGAGGCGGAAGTTGAAATAACTCTCGATGACTTCGATGAAATAAGCCGTACGGTTTCGAACATTACAAAACTGAGTCCTGCGGGTTTTCATACGATGGACGATTTGGACAGGGCGGGGGGAATATCCGCTGTGACTAAAATGCTTTTGGATGACGGGAAAATCGACGGAAGCTGCATGACCATATCAGGAAAGCCTATGTCGGAAGTGGTTGAAAACGCTTATGTTAAAGATACATCTGTAATACGTCCATTGGACAGTCCATATAAGAAAGAAGGCGGAATAGCTGTTCTAAGAGGCAATTTGGCTCCGGACGGAAGCGTTGTAAAGCAATCCGCAGTAGAACCTGAAATGATGAAGCACAGCGGGCCGGCACGCATCTACAATTCCGAGGAAGAAGCATATGCAGCCATACTCGGGAAAGATATAAAGCCCGGAGACGTGGTTGTAATTCGATACGAAGGACCAAAAGGTGGACCAGGTATGAGAGAGATGCTAAGCCCCACGGCGGCGATAGCGGGAATGGGACTCGAGAAATCCGTAGCTTTAATCACAGACGGCCGATTCTCCGGAGGGACAAGAGGTCCCTGCATAGGCCATGTTTCGCCCGAGGCAATGGAGGGCGGAATGATAGCCCTGCTGGAAGAGGGAGACACAATAAACATCGATATTCCCAACCGTCTGCTTGAAGTGGCCCTAAGCGAAGATGTAATCGAAAAAAGGCGCAAGGAGTGGGTTAAGCCCCCGACAAAAGCCAAACCGGGAACATATCTGTCGAGGTACAGCAAATTGGTGACATCGGCAAGCACAGGGGCGGTTTTCGAAAGATAATTTGAATCAAAGAACTACAGCCCCGGCATAAGCCGGGCCTCGGTTGATTCCGGGGCTATTTTGATGTAGAATGTATGCATTCGAAGGGGAAAAAGGGGATGAAAGAATGCAGAAGATGCTAGTGATAGGGATTGGCGGATTCATAGGAAGCAACCTGAGATACTGGATTTCATATCTGGTGAATTCAAATTTCAAGTCCCATAATTTTTGGGGGACTCTCACCGTCAATATCATAGGATGCCTCATAATAGGCGCATTGATGTCCTACCATTTGAACATGGCTGAAATCGAGTCGAACATGAAGATTTTAGTTGTTACGGGCCTTCTTGGGGCGCTGACGACTTTTTCAACATTTTCGTTTGAAACAGTTGAGCTGATTCAAGATGCGCGCATGCATCTTGCCGTTGCAAATGTGCTTATGAATGTATTTTTCGGTCTTGGAGCTGTTTTCATCGGTTTCGAGGCAGTCAAGAGATTGGCCTAGTAAAAAGGACAGCTTGCAGCATGCAGTTTGCAGTGTGCAGTAAAAAGTGGAAAGAAAAAAAGTTTAAACAAAAACTAAAAAGGGACAGACATTTTTAGTTT
>PKTO01000229.1 GCA_002869095.1 Clostridiales bacterium | reverse complement strand
TTCATAACCGGTGTTCAAGAAGTGATTGCGTACCTCAATGACGGAATTTGAATCCAAGTCGACTTTGTTGCAGCAAAGCAAAATATCAAGATGTTCCATCTCGCAATTTAAAATCAATTTGTCCAGAAAGAGAAAATTTGGTTTTGGAAAATCGACAGAAAATACGACCATCACCTGATCAACATTTGAAACCGGCGGCCTGGTCAGCTTATTTTTTCTTGTCAGAATTTTTTCGATTACGTATCCATGTTTTTCCATTGAAAATTCAATATTGTCTCCGGTGAGAATTCGTCCATGCTCTGTTTTTATCTTCTTTCGCGCTCTGCATTCGATTGTGGAATCGCCGTAAGCCACATAATAGAAACCGCCTATTCCCTTTGTCACCTTTCCTTCCATGGAACCTCCTTATTCAAAAATCTCTTCCTCCGAAAAAGCCAAAGTTCCATCGAAGAAAACCTCTACGACCGCTTTGCCGTTTCCTTCGATTTCAAGGCTTAAGTTTTGATCCGACTTTTTTACCGAATCATTGAAAAGCACCCTCTGGGAAGCGCCTTCAGTAATAACGACTTTTACTTGAGCTTCTTCAGAACTGAAGCTCAATGGGATAATCAAAGTTTTTGAGAACGTTTTTTCTTGAAAAGCCGATCCCTTGCTGACCGATAGATTGATAGAAGTATTTTGCGAAATCTCCGTCCCGGAAGAAACGCTTTGCCTTATCACACGGTCTTTTTCGACTGTTTCGCTGTTTTCGAAAGCGATGTTCCCTATTGAAAGACCCAGTTCAGCAAGATTGCTTTTAGCGGAATCAAGGGTTCTTCCAACAAGATTGGGCATTATGAAGGTTTGAACATCCTGCCCCTGGCTGAGCAAGAGGTCTATCGGTGTGGATTCTTCCACAAGCTCTCCAGGTTCAGGGAAATGGTTTATTACTGTGTTCATTGGCAGATCGCTGTATACATAATCTATTTCACCGACTGCAAATTTGTTGTTTTCTATTGCTATTATCGCTTCGGTGTTTGTAAGGTTCAAAAGATTTGGAACCTTCTTTTTCATCTTTCCAAGACTTACCGTCAATTTTACCGTATATCCTTCCTTCACAACCTCTCCCTCTGCAGGGTCCTGCATGATTATATTCCCTTTTGCGGTTTCCTGGTCGTATTTTTCTTCTAAAACAACATAGTCAAGTCCGTTTGCCAACAGTGAACTTTTTGCCTCTTCAAAAGCGATTCCTTCCAGGGATGGTACAGAGACTTCGTTTTTTAAAAAATCACCTTTCAAAAATGCATAAGAAGCAAATAATATTAAAACTATTGAAAGAAACAATGCTGAGAGAATGGCGAATGTATATATGTGCTTTTGATGTTTGATCTTTTTTGGGCGTTTTTTTTGTTTTGCAGCATTGTTTTTGACCTTCGGCAATATGGTTGTTTTTCCCTGATCAATATTCGAATTGTAAAAACCTGTTCTATTTGAGCCTGCCAGGCACAGGTCGTCTGTCAATGATTGCGCCGATTCATAACGGTATGCGGTTATTTTGTTCATTGTCTTCAGAATGATGTCGTTTATGTTGTCTGAAAGATTGCCGTTGATCAGTTTAGGTGGAATCAATGCTTCGTTCATGTGTTTAAGCGCAACGGTTATGGGAGCATCACCTTCGTATGGCAGTTTTCCGGTAGCCATTTCATACATTATGACGCCCAAGGAGTATATGTCGGTTCGCTCGTCCACGAGGCTGCCCTTGAGTTGCTCCGGCGAAGCATAGTGAACGGTTCCCATCAGATTGGCGGTGTTTACTACTGTGGCGTCGCTGACAGCCCTTGCAATTCCAAAATCGGCAACCTTGATCCGGTTGTCCTTCGTTATCAATATATTTTGCGGTTTGATGTCCCTGTGGATGATTTTATTCTTATGGGCATGTGAAAGGGCGGCCGATATTTGAGTCGAAATGTCGATTATCATTTTGTTTTCAAAAGGCGCATTTTCGAGTATTGCCTCTTTCAGTGTTATTCCCTCTACATATTCCATGATTATATAATTGATGTCGTCTTCCACCCCGATGTCATAAATATTGACAATGTTGGGATGGGACAGTTTTGCCGCCGACTGTGATTCACTGTTGAACTTTGCAATAAATTCTTTATCGTCAACAAATTCTGTTTTCAATATCTTTACGGCAACAAAGCGATTAAGCAAATTGCATTTGGCTTTATAGACATTCGCCATTCCGCCTTCGCCAATTTTTTCAACTATCTGGTATCTGTTTCCGAGCGTTTTCCCTATCATTTATAAACAACTCCCCGATGATTCATTTAATCGCACCGCTACAATGCTTATATTGTCGAAACCGCCGCGTTTCAATGCCAAAGAGAGCATTTCATTGGCGCTATCCTCCAACGAGCCGAATTTGCGGCATATGTTTTCTATTTCTTTGTCTGTCACATAATCAGTCAAGCCGTCAGTGCACATTATAAGGTATGTCAAACCTTCCGGATTCAATTCTATCAAACTTATATCGGGCTTGATTGAATCCTGTGTGCCTACGGCCTTGGTGATTATATTTCTTTTTGGATGCTTTTGCGCTTGAGTCGAATCGAGCTGTCCATTTTCAACCATTTCCTGTACAAGTGAGTGGTCCTTTGTAAGACGAAGCAATTCGCCGCATCTGAACAAATAGGCGCGGCTGTCTCCGGCATGGGCAATTACAAGCCGATTGCCGTAGAAATAGCTGACAATCATTGTTGTTCCCATTCCGCTCAATGAATCTGTGGAAAGCGATTTTTGGTATACCGCTTGATTGGCCGCATTGAAAGCCTCGGCCAATTTATCCTGCAGTTGAGTTATTCCTTCTGCACTGTAGTCATTCAATAATTCATGTGCAGCGGAAACCGCTGTATAGCTGGCTACTTCCCCGCCTTTATGCCCGCCCATTCCATCCGCTATTATGAAATACCGGTTTAGCGGGTCCATAAAATGGTAGTCCTGATTGTTGTCCCTTTTATAGCCTTTGTCGCTGATAGCTATTTTATCCATATTGCCACCTTGAAATCATATTTTTTGAAGCATGCAAATGAAAAAGCCATCCGTACCGTCTCTATGGGAATACGTATGGATTGCTTCTTTTATGCAAGGAACTGATTTTTTGAAAATTGCGGGATAATTGCCTTCGTTTATGTCTACAAGCCTGAAATTATTATTTTGTTTAAGAAAATCAAAAATGATTTTGTCATTTTCATTGTAGTTGACGGTGCAGGTGCTGTAAACGATAAAACCTTTTTTTCTTACATAAACTGCCGCATTTTCGATTAATTTTTTTTGTATTATTACAATTTCATCAAGATCATTTTGGAATATTCTATATCTCAATTCGGGTTTTCTTCTGAAAATTCCTATTCCGCTGCATGGAACATCGACTAAAACCCTGTCGGCGGATTCATACAATTTGTAGTCTGGGCATGTCGAATCTTTTGTTTCTGCATCTATGATGTCAATTCCAAGCCTGTTGGCATTTTCAATGATGTTCTTTACCCTTTGGCTGTACAAGTCGAAAGCGCGGATTTTTCCGGATAGTTCCATCAGTTGCGCCATGTGCGTTGTTTTTCCCCCAGGGGCTGCACAAAGGTCAAAAACGATTTCTCCGGGTCTTGGCGATAGATATTGTGAAACCATCATCGAAGCTTCGTCTTGTATATAGTAATGACCTTCTGAAAAGTATTGATTTTGGTTTGCGCTGGCATCTTTTGATGTTTTTACAATAAGCCCGTCTTCGGCATGATTGCTTTCCGTTGTCTCTATTCCGATGGATGACAGATTTTGCATAAGATCTTTCTTTGTGGTTTTCATTGTATTCACCCTCAATGAAAGCGGAGGGGCCTGGTTGTTTGAAGCTGCAATGCTTTTTATTGATGCTGAGTCGAATTGTTTCGATAATTCTTCGACAAGCCATTCCGGCAAAGAGTATTTCACCGAAAGGTTGCTTGTTTCATTCTCTTCACCCGGCAGAGGCAATAATCCTTTTTCATATTTGCGCACAAAATTCCTTAAGACCCCATTTACGAATCCAGCCGAGTGTCTGTTTGTAATGTTTGCAATTTTAACTGATTCGTTTACAGCTGCCGAAATCGGAACATTGTCGAGAAAAATGATCTGGTATATGGCTATTCTTAAGGAATTGAGAATCTTTCCGTGGATTTTGCCTATTCGAATCTTCGACAAAGCGCCTATGTGATAATCAATCAATATTCTGTTTTCCAATACGCCGTAAAAGATTCTGGTAAGGAGCCTTTGGTCATTGTCGCTTAGCGAACTCCTCTTTATGGCGGAATCGAGTATTTCATTTGAATATGCATTGCTTGAGTCGATCCGCACAAGCAAATCCACAGCTATGTGGCGTATGGTTTTTTTCATTGATTCAGCCTCTTCGATTGTTTCTCAGTATTATTAGACGCATCAGCTGAGCAAGTGAAACGGCTGCAGCTGCAACATATGTCAATGCCGCCGCGTCAAGCACACGTTTTGATTTGTCTCTTTCGATATGATTTACGATACCGGATTCCTCCAACTGCAACAAGGCTCTGGAGCTTGCATTGAATTCGACAGGAAGAGTGACTATATGAAAAAGTATGGCGAAAGTGTAGAGAATTATGCCTACATTTATCAGACCGTACATATCGAGCAGTATTCCTGCAAATACAAGGAACCAAACGAATTTCATGCTGAAACCCGCCACCGGAGCTATGATGCTTCGGAGCGTCAATGGAACATAGTTTGACGAATGCTGTATTGCATGGCCGGTCTCATGTGCCGCAACACTGACCGATGCTATCGAATTGCCTCTTGCAACATCATTTGACAATCTTACCACTTTTTTAAGAGGGTCGTAATGGTCGGACAAATTTCCGCCTATTATTTCAATATTTACATTTTCGAGTCCATTGCGATCCAATATTTTTCTTGCAGTCTCATAGCCTGTCATGCCATTTTGTGTGGGAACTTTCAAATATTTTGCAAATGTATTCTTTACTTTGAATTGAGCAAAAAGTGCCAACGCAAATGCAGGCAGCAAGTAGACAAGTCCTTCCAATCCATAAGGATAATACATATTATTTCCTCCTATTTCCCTAAAACTACGCTAGGTTCGATATTATGGCCTCGGGCATATTCATCCGAGTACATTGCTTTTTTATTTGGAAACTGAATACGTTTAAGCGACAGGCAGCCATCGCCTGTTTTTACAAGAAAGCCTCCATCTCGCATTCCCATAAAAGCCCCGCATGGCAGAGTAGCCTCGCATTCCACATAATCGGCTTCCCAAATTTTCATTTTTAAGCCTTCGTAATATGTGTATGCACCAGGCCAAGGGTTCAATCCCCTGA
>PKTO01000108.1 GCA_002869095.1 Clostridiales bacterium | reverse complement strand
TACATCGGGATGCACTTTTTTCCCTTTCAGTATTTCCGCCACCTTCATCAAATCGGTATAGGATGAATTGGTGCAGCTTCCAATGGCTACCTGGTCTATTTTAATACCCTTTATCGATTCTATTTCAGCCACATTGTCGGGGCTGTGGGGCATTGCGGCCATTGGTTTTAGGCTGGCCAAATCAACTTCCAGCACAGCATCATAGAATGCATCTTCGTCGGCGCGAATTTCCAGATAGTCCCCTTTTCTTCCCTGCCTTTCAAGAAAATCCTCTGTTCTTTTGTCCGAAGGGAAAATTGAAGTCGTTGCTCCGAGCTCGGCTCCCATGTTTGTTATTGTCGCTCTGTCCGTAAGCGACAACTCGGAAACGCCTTCTCCGGAATACTCAACGACATAACCTACGCCGCCCTTTACGCTGAGCTCTCCCAAGACATGCAAAATCACGTCTTTAGCTGTCACGTACGGATTCAATGATCCCTCGAGTTTTACATTCATGACCTTGGGCACGGTTATTGAATAATGGCCTTCTGCAATTCCAACTGCCACGTCGAGTCCTCCAGCCCCTATTGCAATCATTCCCATCCCGCCGGATGTCGGAGTATGGCTGTCGGAACCTATCAAAACCTTGCCCGGCTTTGAAAACCTTTCAAGATGAATCTGATGGCATATGCCGTTACCCGGTTTTGAATACACTATTCCGTACTTTGCTGCTGCAGTTTTTATGAACTCGTGGTCGTCGGCATTCTCGAAACCAGCCTGCAGCATGTTGTGGTCGATGTATGCAACCGACAATTCGGTCTTTTTCTCCGAGACCCCCATCGCTTCGAGCTGAAGGTATACCATGGTTCCAGTGGAATCCTGCGTAAGCGTCTGGTCCACTTTGATTTTAATTTCACTCCCCTGTTTCAAATCGCCTTCCAGGAGATGCTTTTCCAATATTTTATACGTCAAACTCATTCCCATTTCCGTTTCCTCCGTTTACGAGTATATTTGTATACGATTATACGCGTATCTCTACTGTTAGTCAACACAAACATCAAATTGGTGTATTTTTTGAATTCATAATTCATAAAAATGCTTGCACAATTTTATATTTTGTATCATAATATAGTAGTCGGCTGCGGGGTGTGGCTCAGTTTGGTAGAGCGCTTGGCTGGGGGCCAAGAGGTCGCAGGTTCAAGTCCTGTCACTCCGACCAGACAAATGCTGCCTGAAGAACACTTCAGGCAGCATTTGATTTTGCAATAAATTGAATACATAAGGCATAAGGCAAAACAACATGGAAAAGGGGACTGTCCCCTTTTCCATGTTGTTTTTAAGTATTATCTGAATTTTTCAATTTATTTTAAAATTGCTATTGCATTATCATATTTCTTCTGTTATACTTCTCATTAATATATTAAAAGCGTTGATGGAGACAAAACTTTTATCAAGCATTCACAGAGAGTCGGGACGGTGGAAACCGACAGTGCGAAAAAGCAATGATCACTCCGGAGTTGTGCAGGCGAAACGAGTAACCTGCAACGTTTGGCCCCGTTACCGGCCTAGGTTTGATAGAACCGACAAAGAGGCACATCAGTGCAATTAAGGTGGTACCGCGGAAAATCCGTCCTTGAAGTTTACTTCAAGGACGGTTATTTTTTTACAGGAAAGGAGGGATGGAAATGAAGGACAATAAAACCTTGACGAAAGAGCAAATGGAAATGCTCAAGGGCTTCAGTCCCAACGTGAACCATTTCGGAAGCGGCAGATTCTCCGAATAATCGGCATAATGCATTGCAAGTTTCAAGCACGCTAATATTCTATAGAAAGGAGACCAAATCATGGAAGACAAGAAGACTTTGACGAAAGAGCAAATGGAAATGCTCAAGGGCTTTGATCCCAACGTGAACCATTTCGGGAGTGGCAGATTCTCTGAAGAATAACAAGGAGGACAATATGGAAGACGATTCGGACATTATAGTTTTAGTTTAAAAGGATCTGTTGCCGTTGGCTATGGATCCTTTTAAATTAAATTTCATTTTTTAAATTCTATTTCAAAAATGCTTTGACAAACAGCTTTTTATGAAATAGAATAGCATCTAAACAACTTAATATAACACTTATCAAGAGTGGTCGAGGGACTGGCCCTATGACGCCCGGCAACCAGTACATCATGTACACGGTGCCAAATCCAGCGGTATTAACCGACAGATGAGAACTGTATTATTTAATGAACTTCTTTCTGTTGAAAGAAGTTTTTTGTATTTTTGAAAGGAGATAAAAATGGCTGCAAGGAAAACATACGATGAAATCAATCAGAAAATCAAGGAAGGAAATGCGGTTGTCGTTACTGCAGACGAGGTTATCGACATAGTTGCGGAAAAAGGCGTAAGGGAAGCCGCAAAATATGTGGATGTTGTCACCACTGCAACTTTCGGCCCCATGTGTTCTACAGGGGCATTCATGAATTTCGGCCATGCCGACCCCCCCATACGAATGACAAACGTGCTGTTGAACAATGTTCCCGCCTATGCAGGACTTGCGGCGGTTGACGCTTATATTGGCGCGACCGAAGCATCTTTGGACAAGGGGATAAACTATGGAGGGGCACATGTCATATGCGACCTTGTCGACGGCAAAAGCATTCGTTTAAGCGCTTCTTCTCCCGGCACCGACTGCTACCCCAGAAAAAACATAGAAACATGGATCAATCTGGATGACGTAAACGAAGCCTATCTTTACAATCCCAGAAACGCCTACCAGAACTACAGTGCCGCAACAAACACCTCCGACAGGCCTCTCTATACTTATATGGGCATTTTGAAGCCCGGCATGGGAAATGTGCATTATTGCACTTCGGGCCAGTTGAACCCTTTGCTGAACGATCCCCATTATAGAACCATCGGAATCGGAACAAGGATTTTCCTGGCCGGAGCGCAGGGGTTTGTATCATGGATGGGAACACAGTTTTCCTCCGGCCGCAAACGAAACGCCAAAGGTCTTCCCGATGCGCCGGGAGGAACTCTGGCGGTGAGCGGAGACTTGAGAAGCATGACTACAGAGTTCCTTAAGCCTGCCGTATTCAAGGATTACGGAATATCCATGTTTGTAGGCATAGGGGTTCCGATACCGATTCTGGATGAGGAAGTGATGTCATGCGTTTCGGTGTCGGACAAGGACATTTTCACCACGATTGAAGATTACAGCGTCAAGCGAAGAGACAAGCCAAGTTTGGGGACGGTTTCCTACGAGGAACTAAGAAGCGGCATAATAACCCTGCAAGGAAGAAAAATACCGACCGCTCCAATAACCAGCCTGCATAAGTCAAGGCAAATAGCGGAGCTTTTAAAACAAGAAATAGAAAAAGGCGAATTTGAGATTACCAAACCCGTGCAGAGTTTCCCGCTAAACAAGACCCTTAAATCTCTCGAAGTAAAAAGCAAGGAGGGCAGATAATATGAAAACAAAATGGCTTTTGACCTTCCCTCCGGAATTGACGGGGGAACCTGTCACATATACTCTGATAAAGAATTTCAATCTGAAAATAAATATACTAAAGGCTTCTATCGACCTCAATGTTTCGGGAAATCTGCTTGTTCTGGCTGATGGGAATAAAAATGAAATTGACTCCGCGCTTGCTTGGCTTGGAAACACCGGTGTGATTGTGCACCCGGGCGATTCGCAGATTGTATGGAACGATGCTCTTTGTGTCCATTGCGGCGCATGCACAGCAATCTGTCCCAC
Organism: Clostridiales bacterium; assembly: GCA_002869095.1. Classification (GTDB taxonomy): domain Bacteria; phylum Bacillota; class Clostridia; order Peptostreptococcales; family BM714; genus BM714. The sequence goes on along the minus strand of PKTO01000108.1, from coordinate 1,653 downwards.
AAAAGCCCTTTCACTCGATCCTTCAAGTTGGATGGTTGCTTTTGAAGGCGAAAAATGCCTCGAATGCGGACACTGCGTTCCTGCATGCCCGATCGGTGCAATTTCAAACAACAATGGTCTCCATCATGCATGAGGAAAGGACATACAGAAAATTGATGCGGCCGGATGGACTGGCGAGTTTTACCGTGATTGAAAATGAATCGGACCTGCATATTTCAGCCGAATCAAATCTTGAGCAAAATGCCCGCTTAGCCCTTTTGGAAATCCGTTCACAGTTATGCGGCTATATAAGCTGCCACCCGGAGTTCGGGTCCAGCCTTGTTCCTGTGCGTGTCGCTTCTTCCGCTCCGCTGATAATCCAAAAGATGGCGCAAGCCGCATCAATTGCGAATGTCGGCCCCATGGCATCCGTTGCCGGGGCAGTGGCTGAATTTGTGGGGAAATCGCTGCTAAAGAATTCCGACGAAGTCATCGTTGAAAACGGCGGCGACCTGTTCATTAAATGCAAGGATGCCAAAAAAGTTTTGGTTCATGCCGGGGACTCGGCTTTTTCCGAGAAGTTGTCCATTGTGCTGCAGCCTTCCGACTATCCAACAGGAGTATGCACCTCCTCGGGTAAAATAGGGCATTCGCTCAGTTTCGGCAAAGCGGATGCAGTCGTGGCCTTATCACGAAACACATGCCTTGCAGATGCAGCGGCGACTGCGGTTGCAAACAAGGTGAAATGCACTCAAGACATAGAATCCGCTCTGTCTTGGGGGATGGACCTTCCAGGAATATCCGGGCTTTTAATAATTATCGATGACAAACTGGGGGCCAGTGGAAATATTTCGCTGTACCGTCCATAATGAAAAAGGAGCAAAATATGAAAATAAGGGAACTGTACACAAAAGATGAGCCTGTCATTTCTTTCGAAATATTTCCTCCAAAGAAAGACAAACCCATAGATGTAGTCTATGATACAATTGAGTCGTTAAAGGACCTTAGGCCCGGATTCATAAGCGTAACATACGGGGCTGGAGGAAGCACAGCAAGAACTACAATCGAGCTCGCATCTGCAATAAGAAACAAATACAAGGTTGAAACCCTTGCCCATTTGACTTGCGCCGCATCAAGCAAGGATGAAATCACCGGGATTCTTGACACGCTTGGAGAAAACGGGGTACAGAATATTCTCGCCCTAAGGGGGGACCTTCCAGCCGAAAAAGGTTTCAAATTCCCTGATTCCCGCAACTTCAAACATGCCGGGGATCTGGTTTCGCACATAAAAAGTCATGGGGGTTTCTGTGTTGGAGGCGCAGTATATCCCGAAGGACATATTGAATGCGAAAACCTCGCATTGGACCTGCGGCATGTAAAAGAAAAGGTCGATGCGGGAACCGATTTTCTGATAAGCCAACTGTTCTTCGACAACGAGCTGTATTATGATTTCCTCGACAAAGCTGCGCAAACAGGAATTGATGTGCCGATATCCGCAGGCATACTGCCTGTAATCAGCAAAAACCAAATGGAGCATATAGTAAAACTATGCGGTTGCAACCTTCCTCCAAAATTCACCCGCATATTGGAAAAATACGCCAACAAACCCGAAGCTCTCAGAGAGGCGGGCATTGCCTATGCTATTGAACAAATCATCGACCTTCTCTCCTGGGG
>PKTO01000277.1 GCA_002869095.1 Clostridiales bacterium | reverse complement strand
GTGGGAGACGAGGCTTTCGAGGGCGGAAAAGGCGAGAACCATCCTTTGGAATTGGGTTCAAATCAGTTCATACCGGGATTTGAGGAGCAATTGGTGGGATGCAAGGCCGGAGAAGAAAAAGAAGTCAAAGTTAAATTCCCTGAAGAATACCATTCAGAAGAGCTTGCAGGCGTGGAAGCCGTATTCAAGGTTGTCGTGAAAGAAATCAAGCGCAAGGAATTGCCCGAGATGGATGACGAGTTGGCAAAAGACATAAGTGAATTCGACACATTGGAAGAGTTCAGGGCCGACACCAAAGCCAAACTTGAAAAGGAAGCCAAAAAGCGCGCGGAATCGGAAATAAGGAACAAGGTTGTAGAAAAAACTGTTTCGATTTGTGAAATGGATCTTCCGGAAATCATGATAGAAAATGAAATAGATTCGATGATAAAGGATTTTGAATATCAATTGAGATATCAGGGCTTGGATTTGGACAAGTATTATGAAATAACCAAGTCCGAGGAAAATGACCTCAGAGAGCAGATGAAAGAGGATGCCGAGAAAAAGGTCAGAACTGCCCTTACAATAGAAGCCGTTTCCAAAAATGAAGCCATTGAAGCTTCCGAAGAGGATATTGAAAAAGAAATGGAAAAAATCGCCGAGCAATACAAAATGGAACTGGACAAAGTCAAGATGACTTACGGCGGTCAAAACATGGAATACCTCAAGGAATCCATAGTTTCCAGAAAAACAATCGATCTTCTGGTTGAAAAGGCAAAACTTGTTTAGAAATCAAACTATAAAAGGTATAATTGAAATAGGAGGTGTTTTTTATGGCGCTGGTGCCAATAGTTGTTGAACAGACTAATAGAGGCGAAAGATCTTACGACATATTTTCCAGACTGCTTAAAGACCGAATAATTTTTCTTGGGGAAGAAGTGAACGACGCTACGGCCAGTCTAGTAGTGGCTCAAATGCTTTTCCTGGAATCTGAAGATCCGGATAAAGACATATCACTTTATATAAACAGTCCCGGCGGCTCAATCACTTCGGGAATGGCAATCTACGACACCATGCAGTTCATAAAACCGGACGTTTCCACAATATGCGTGGGCATGGCCGCATCGATGGGCGCGTTTTTGCTGGCGGCAGGAGAAAAAGGAAAACGGTATGCGCTTCCCAATTCCGAGATAATGATTCATCAGCCCCTCGGAGGAACTCAGGGCCAGGCTGAGGACATACGGATCCATGCCGAAAGAATCATTAAAATAAGGGAAAAGCTGAATGTGATTTTAAGCGAAAGAACCGGGCAAAGTCTCGAAAAAATATCCATTGATACGGACAGGGACAATTTCATGACTTCCGAAGAAGCCGTGGAGTATGGAATAATTGACAAGGTTATCAGTTCAAGATAACGGACGAAAGAGGTGTTCTAATGGCGAAAACCGATGAGAGAAAGCAGCTCAGATGTTAATTTTGCGGGAAAACGCAAGACCAAGTAAGGCGGTTGATTGCCGGACCCAATGTCTATATCTGTGACGAATGCGTTGAACTCTGCATGGAAATCATCAAAGAGGAATTGAGCGAAACTTTCGATGTGGAGATGTCCGGCATACTCAAGCCGGCAAAGATAAAGGAAATTCTTGACCAGTATGTCATAGGCCAGGAAAGCGCCAAAAAAACATTGGCGGTTGCAGTCTACAATCACTACAAGAGAATCAACAAGGAAAAGAAGGAAGACGATGTCGAACTGCAGAAAAGCAATATTTTGCTAATAGGTCCCACCGGTTGCGGAAAGACGCTTCTTGCACAGACACTGGCAAAGCTGCTTAAGGTTCCTTTTGCGATTGCCGATGCCACATCCCTTACGGAAGCCGGTTATGTCGGGGAAGATGTCGAAAACATACTCCTGAGGCTCATACAGGCTGCCGATTATGATGTCGAAAGGGCTCAAAAGGGAATAATCTACATCGATGAAATCGACAAGATATCAAGAAAATCCGACAACCCTTCGATCACGAGGGATGTAAGCGGAGAGGGCGTGCAGCAAGCCCTTCTGAAGATAATCGAAGGAACAGTTGCGAGTGTTCCGCCACAAGGCGGCAGAAAGCACCCGCAACAGGAATTCATACAGATAGACACGAGCGACATACTGTTCATATGCGGAGGCGCATTCGACGGTATAGACAAAATCATCCAGAGAAGAATCGGAGAGAAGAATATAGGTTTTGTCGCCGATGTCATAGGCAAAGAGGAAATGGAAATAGGAGCCTTGCTTGAAAAAATTCTTCCCATGGATTTGCTGAGATACGGATTGATTCCGGAGTTCATCGGCCGTGTGCCCGTATATGCGGGATTGCATGAATTGAAAGAGGATGCGCTGAAAAGGATACTTCTCGAACCTAAAAACGCTTTGGTCAAGCAGTACAAGAAACTTTTCGAACTTGACGGCGTGGAACTGGAGTTTGACGACGAAGCCATCGACGAAATTGTCACCGAAGCCGTAAAGAGAAACACCGGGGCAAGGGGGCTTCGAAGCATAATTGAAAGCGTAATGAGGGATATAATGTTTGAGATTCCCTCGAGGGACGACATCAAGAAATGCATAGTAACCAGGGAAACGATCAGCGAAGGCGTACAGCCGAAACTGGTTTACGGAGAAAGCAAACGCAAACGCATCAAGAAGGAAGAAAATGCGTCTTAGAAATGACTGGATAAGAAAGCGGGTTTCTCGCTTTCTTATTTAATTCAACGGTTTTAACAATTGAAAGCCGATTTCAAGAAACCGCGCCGCAAATGCGGACCGGCGACAAGGAGAGTGACAACATGGATGAAATAAAGAAGAATCTGATAGAGCTTCCGATGATACCTCTTAGAGGGCTTACGGTCTTTCCAAACATGGTGCTTCATTTTGACATAGGCAGGGAAAAATCCATCAAGGCATTGGAAGAAGCCATGATGATGGATCAAATGATATTTTTGTCATCGCAAATGGAAGTGGAGGTCGATTTGCCGACAGGTTCTGATTTTTATAAAGTGGGAACCGTTTCCAAAATAAAGCAAATGCTTAAATTGCCGGGAGATGCAATCCGAGTTCTTGTTGAAGGGGTGGATCGCGGCAAAATCGTTGAAATCATAGAGGAAACACCTTTTTTCAGGGTCGAAATCGAAGAATACATCGATGAGGACAAAATGGAAGTGACCAAGGAATGCGAAGCATTGATGCGTACGGTAATCAATGCGTTCGAGGAATACATCAGTGCAAGCGCCAAGATTTCCCCGGAAGTTCTCATAACGGTTTCTTCAATAGAGGAACCGGGACGGCTGGCGGATGCGGCGGCTTCACACATGATTCTGAAAACGAGCCAGAAACAGGAGATACTTGAAGCGCTGAATCCCAAAGAACGTCTGGAAGTCCTTTACCAGATACTCCTCAAGGAAATAGAAATACTGGAGATAGAAAACGAAATTGACAAGAAGGTCAGAAAACGCCTCAACAAGATTCAAAAGGACTACTATCTGAAAGAGCAGATGAAGGCGATTCAGGACGAGCTGGGCGAAGGCCCCGGTTTTGACGACGACATAGAAGAGCTGTACCAAATGCTTGACAATGCAAAAATACCAAAAAGCGTAAGAGAAAAAGCGGAAAAGGAAATCAAGCGTCTGAGGATGATGTCGCCGGGCTCTGCCGAGGGAAATGTAATAAGGACTTATGTGACATGGCTCTTGGAGCTGCCGTGGAACAAGCAGACAAAGGACAGCATCGATATCAAGAAGGCCAAGAAAATACTGGAAGAGGACCACTACGGGCTTAAGGATGTAAAAGAACGGATATTGGAATACCTGGCCATACGCAAGCTGGTAAAAAGCATGAAGGGGCCTATAATATGTCTTGTAGGGCCTCCGGGGGTGGGGAAAACATCAATAGCGAAATCCATCGCAAGGTCTCTCAACCGAAAATTCGTCCGAATGTCTTTGGGCGGGGTAAGGGATGAAGCCGAAATCCGCGGACACAGGAGAACCTATATAGGAGCCATCCCGGGTAGAATAATAACCTCGATAAAGGATGCAAACAGCAAGAATCCGGTTTTCCTGTTTGACGAGATAGACAAGATCAGCAGCGATTTCAGAGGCGACCCAGCTTCGGCCCTGCTTGAGGTTTTGGATCCCGAACAGAACAAGGAGTTCACCGACAACTATCTTGAGGTGCCTTTCGACCTTTCAAAGGTAATGTTCATAACTACCGCCAATTCACTGGGCGACATACCCAGGCCGCTTATGGACAGAATGGAAATCATCGAGGTTTCAGGATATACCGAACCTGAGAAAACGAAGATTGCGGTACGGTATCTCCTGCCGAAACAATTGAAGGAACATGGCCTAAAGCCTGAAAATCTTTCGATTTCAGACAGTACGATAAAGGATATAATCAATTTCTATACCAGAGAATCCGGCGTAAGGGAACTCGAAAGACAGGTTGCCAAGATTTGCAGGAAAGCCGCTGTCAAGATTGTAGATGAAAAAATCGATACGGTTCGCATCACGAAAACAAATCTCGACAAATACCTGGGCAATAAGAAATACAGGTACGATGTATTGAATCAGAAAAGCGAATTGGGGCTTGCAACCGGATTGGCATGGACGACTGTCGGCGGGGAGACCTTGACCATCGAGGCAACTTTGATGAGCGGAAAAGGGGAAATAATCCTGACCGGGCAGTTGGGCGATGTCATGAAGGAGTCGGCGCAGGCAGGAATAAGCTATATACGAAGCAAGGCCGAATTGCTTGGAATTGACAAGTCTTTTCATGAAAAAATGGATGTTCACATCCATATACCGGAAGGCGCGATACCAAAAGACGGTCCTTCGTCGGGCATAACAATGGCTACAGCCGTAATTTCCGCATTGACCGGAAAACCCATAAACAGGGAAGTCGCGATGACGGGAGAGATCACTCTCAGGGGAAGGGTGCTTCCAATAGGAGGCCTCAAGGAAAAGTCCCTTGCCGCTGAAAGAGCCGGGATTACGAAGATATTGATACCAAAGGAAAATGAAAAGGATTTGGAAGACATTCCGGCCATAGTAAGGCGGAAGGTCAAGTTCGTTCCGGTTGAAAGCATGGACGAAGTGCTTGCACATGCTCTTGTGGAAGGGGAACTGTAATGAAAATTAAAAGCGCCGATTTTGTAATCAGTGCAGTCAGTCCGGCTCAGTATCCGGAGGACAATTTGCCGGAAATCGCTTTTGCCGGACGTTCCAATGTTGGAAAATCGTCTCTCATTAACATGTTGGTCAACAGGAAAAAGATGGCTAGAACTTCTTCCACGCCGGGAAAGACGCAGACTATAAATTTTTACAGAATCAATGACTTGATTTATTTTGTCGATCTGCAGGGGTATGGATATGCCAAGGTTTCAAAAAAAAGCAGGG
>PKTO01000139.1 GCA_002869095.1 Clostridiales bacterium | reverse complement strand
GTCGGTGGAGCCGACGCCGGTTGAAAATGCTCCCAGAGCCCCGTATGTGCATGTGTGGGAATCGGCGCCTATGACGGCGTCTCCCGAGACCACCAGGCCCTTTTCGGGAAGAAGGCAATGCTCTATGCCCATGTCACCCACGTCATAGTATTTGTCTATTCCATGCCTCCTGGCAAAGCTCCTGACCTGCTGGCAGTTTTCGGCAGACCTTATGTCCTTGTTTGGCACGAAATGGTCCATCACCAGTATGGTCTTGTCGGCGGCTTCTATCGAGTCTACTCCCCTTTCCTCAAGTATATCTATTGCCACAGGTGTCGTTATGTCGTTTCCGAGCACACCGTCGAGAGCGGCCTCTATGAAGTCTCCCGCTTCCACATGTTCCCTTGCGGAGTGTTTTGCCAGAATCTTCTGCGTCATCGTCATCCCCATTTTTTACGCCTCCTTCATCATTTTCTTGTCCTGCGAATCTATTTTGTTTATTGCGTCCACATAGGACAGAATGCTGGCCTCGACTATGTCTGTTGAAAGCCCCCGGCCCCTGTATCTCTTGCCTCCGGCCTCGACGACTATGTCGGCCCGGCCCTGGGCGTCCTTGCCTTCAGTAACGGCTGTCACGCTGAAGCTCTTGAGAGTCGCCCTTATTCCGGTCATTTTCTCTATTGCGTTGAAGGCTGCGTCCACCGGGCCGTCGCCTTCTCCAAGCTCCTTGTTTATTCCGCTTGCGTTCTCTATGGTGACCTCTGCCTTCGAAAATCTTTCAAAGCCCCTTTGCACCGTGAACCCCTTGAGGGAGAACCGCTCATCGTGCCTGAAGCGGTGCCTGTTTACAAGCGCCTCTATGTCTTCTTTCTCCACGGTTTTCTTCTTGTCCGCCAAGGCCTTGAAGGAAACGAAAACCTTCTCCATTTCGGCGTCGTCCATTTCTATCCCCATGTCGCTCAAGCGGTCCCTGAATGCGTGCTTGCCGGAGTGCTTCCCGAGAACCAGCTTGGTCTTTTTGAATCCAACCGATTCGGGTGTCATTATTTCATAGGTGAGGGAGTTGCTCAGCATTCCGTGCTGGTGTATGCCCGACTCGTGGGCAAAGGCATTCTTTCCTACGACCGCCTTGTTGGGCTGCACAGAAACTCCGGTTATGTCGCTTATGAGCCTGCTTGTTCGGGCAATCTGCCTTGAGTCGATGTTTGTGCTTATGTCCAGAATGGATTTTTTGACGCTTGCCGCCATTATTATCTCCTCGAGCGCCGCGTTTCCTGCCCTCTCGCCGATCCCGTTGACCGTGCACTCGAATTGGGTTACGCCGGCTTTCGCGGCTGCCAATGTGTTTGCTACCGCCAAACCAAGGTCGTTGTGGCAGTGCACAGACCACTGGGCCCTGTGGTCGAATTTCATGTTCTTTCTTATGGTTTCTATGAACTCGAAGAACTCGTCGGGCATTGCGTATCCCACTGTGTCGGGAACATTTATCACCGTGGCTCCCGCATTTATGACCCTGTCGAATATTTTAGCCAGAAATATGGGGTTGCTCCTTGTTGCGTCCTCGGCTGAAAACTCAATGTCAGGGCAACGGGCGGCGGCGTACCTGACCATTGCCTCTGCTTTCTCGATTACATCGGCCGGCTTCATCTTGAGCTTGTATTTCATGTGTATCTCGCTGGTTGCGATGAACGTGTGGATTCTCGGCGACTCGGCGCCCTTTACCGCATCCCATGCCGCGTCTATGTCCTTTGTTGCGGTCCTGGCCAGCGAAGCGACCTTTGCGTTCTTTACCGTCCCGGCTATGGCCTTGACCGCTTCGAAATCCCCTTGCGAAGCTCTGGCGAAACCGGCCTCCATTACGTCTACCCCAAGCCGCTCAAGCTGCCTTGCGACCTGCAGTTTTTCTCCAAGATCCATGCTGAACCCCGGCGCCTGCTCCCCGTCCCTGAGCGTAGTGTCGAAAATGCTGATTCTTTTTGCCATTTCATTATCCCCCTTGTTTTTGAATACAAAAAGACCCGTCCTTGTCAAAGGACGAGTCTATTACCCGCGGTACCACCTTTTTTACTTGCAAAAAACGAAAATAACGTTTCAAGTGCAAGCCTCTTCTGAGCGTTTTAATGCACCGGCCGATAATGAGGCCAACCATCGCGCCCCTACATTCTCAGGACGGCCGCTCTGGAGTGAGTAGTCTTCCGGTTGGACCATCGGCTTTCACCAAGCGCCGACTCTCTAAAGGTTCCCTTCCGGATGACGCTCTCCGTCATCGCGTTTCTTTTCGATATATTGTTGCCTATGTTATCAAGATGTTGCTCCTTTGTCAACAAAAGATTGAAAGATAATTATTTTTTTCTGAATTAAATCGATTTATTGATGTTTTCAGAATTTTTAGTTGACACCGGGGCTCATCCATAGTTTAATAGTATTTAAAAACTTGATGGAGGAATCGGAATGGAAGGCGCAAAAGCCATAATAGAGTCAATTGAAAAGCACGGAACCGACAGAGTCTTCGGTCATCCGGGAGGAGCTGTCCTCCCCCTTTACGAAGCCCTGAGGGCTTCGGGTCTTGTCCATGTGCTGACCCGTACAGAGCAGGGCGCGGCCCACGCAGCCAGCGGATATGCACGAATGAGCGGAAAGCCCGGCGTATGCATAGTGACAAGCGGACCCGGGGCCACCAACATAATTACTGGAATAGCGACAGCCCAGGCTGACTCTGTCCCCTTGCTTGTAATAACCGGACAGGTCCAAAGGAGCAGGATAGGCACCGACGCCTTTCAGGAGGCGGACATAACCGGAGCCTCCGAACCATTCACCAAGCATACATACCTTGTACAGGACGCAGACGAACTGCCCAGAATAATGAAGGAGGCTTTCCACATAGCTTCGACAGGCAGGCCCGGCCCGGTGCTGATAGACATTCCTGTAGACATTCAAAAGGCGGAAGTGAAGGATTCCTGCGATCCTCAAATACACATAAGGGGATACAAGCCTGTTTTCCACGGAAACAGGAAACAGATAAAGAAAGCCATCAGCGCAATAGAGAAGAGCGAGAGGCCCCTGGTATGCGCAGGCGGGGGCATACTCTGCTCGGGAGCCAGAACCCCTCTGAACCTCTTTCTGCAGAAAACAGGGATACCTGTCGTCCACACCCTTATGGGAAACAGCGCCATCGACGGAGGGCTTGCAAATTCCATGGGAATGATCGGCTCCCACGGGCATCTGCGAGCCAAACAGGCCCTTAGGGAGTCCGACCTTCTTATCATAATCGGCGCGAGAATCTCGGACAGGGCAACTGCAGGCGGCCAGATATTCGAAAGCCATAAGACCATTGTACACATAGACATAGACCCCGCCGAGGTCGGAAAGAACATAGAGACTCAAATACCCATAGTCGGCGATGCGGGAGATGTTGTGATGTATTTGCTCAAGAATATGGACCCGGACAGGTCATGGAATTGGGAGCCGTGCAGGACTCCTTCGGAGGAGCCTGTTCCCTCCAAGACCCGAGCCGACAAGCTTGACCCAGCCGTGCTTCTGCACAGCGTTTCCAAAAAGGCGGACCCGGACGCAATATTCACCGCCGATGTAGGCCTGAACCAGATATGGGCGGCAAGGCATATAGAAATGTCAGGCAAGCGAAGGTTCCTGACATCGGGAGGACTTGGGACTATGGGATACGGGCTGCCCTCTGCAATCGGCGCCAAGATGGCGGCTCCAGGCAGGCAGGTTTTCGCGGTTATGGGCGACGGCGGAATACAGATGAGTCTGGGCGAGCTTGGAACCTTGGCGGAATCGGGGGAAAAGGTCGTGATACTGCTCTTGAACAACCAGTACCTTGGCATGGTCAGGGAGCTTCAGGACAACGCTTACGGAAAGGAATGCAGGCACGGCGTGCGTTTCGAAAAGGGGCCGGATTTCGTTAAAATCGCTGAGGCGTACGGCCTTAGAAGCGCACACGCATGCGATATGGAAAGCTTCGAGAAAATACTCCATCTTTCTTTGGCCGGCAAAGACAGTTGGCTTATCGACTGCAAAATAGACTCCAAGATCAATTCAGTAAGGAGGTTTTAGCATGAACAAAAGAATATTGTCCGTTCTGGTTGAAAACCACGCCGGGGTTTTGTCCCGCATTGCAGGCCTTTTCAGCAGAAGGGGCTACAACATAGACTCGCTCTCGGTCGGAACGGTCGAAGACCCCGCATACTCGAGGATGACAATCGGCATAACTGCCGACGACTGGCAGACCGAACAGATAATGAAACAGCTAAACAAGCAGGTGCCGGTGATCAAGGTTGTGGAGCTTTTGCCGGACGATTCGCTGATAAGGGAAATACTGATAATAAAAGTATCCGCCCCGGTCGAAGCAAGACGCGAAATCAAGGACCTCGCAGACCTATACAAGGCATCCGTGCTTGACATCACCCAGGACACAATGGTCCTTGAAGTTACCGGGCAGCAGAAAAAAATCGAGTCATTCATTGATCATATGAAAACCTACGGACTTCTCGAAATAGCGCGCTCAAGCTCCGTCGGCATGCAAAGGGGCTCGTCGGTCTTTTAACTTACATGGAAAAGGGGACAGTCCCCTTTTCCATGTATTTATCCGCATCACTTCTTTACTGCCCATTCCACGAATCCGCGACCCACCCCCATAATCTCGGATGTTTCCTTTTGAGTGAATCCATATACTTTTATCAGTTTTGATGCAAAATCATATATTTTATGCTTGTCTGCATTCTTCATGTCTTCCTTTGACAAGCCTTCTTGGGTAAGCATTTCCTGATATATGCCATTTGCCCTGATTTTCCTTCTCTTTTTCATGACTTCTGGTATATCCATATATTCGTTGTTGTCCCAATCCCTATGTATTTCTTTGAACCCTTTTGTTGAACCGAATAATGCTGCAACTGATTCTTTTACTTGATTATCCAGCAATCTGCTTTTTGCAATATACTCCGTGTAGCTCGACCATGGCCAATCTTCAATGCGTTCGACCAATCCGGCTTCTATAGGATTTCGATGGACATATCTGACGACTCCCAAAAGATATTGGCTGGTCTCAATAGTTTCGCTCCTGAATCTCCCTTGAAAAACATGACCCACTCTGTCTCTGTTCAGGTTATAGTACGACGCATAAGAGACAGTGATTTTTTTCATGAAATCCGCCAATTCCTCTATTTCAGCTTTTGCCACAAGGTGAAAGTGATTTCCCATGAGGCAGTATGCAGCTATGGAAACATCATTCGACTCAATTTTTTCCTTGAAGATTTTCATGAATTTGCCTTTGTCCTGCGGTGATTCGAATATGTATTCTTTGTTGTTGCCGCGAATCATTACGTGGTAAAATCCGCTTTCACTCATTTTCCTTGCTTGCCTTGGCATTTTTTCCCACCCCTTTTATTTAATAATACACCCAATTCAGGCAATATGCTTTCAAAAAAAGAAGTAGCCCCATGGAAAAGGGGACTGTCC
>PKTO01000318.1 GCA_002869095.1 Clostridiales bacterium | reverse complement strand
GCCACAGGAAAGAGATAATAGAAAAGCTTGAAGATGAGGGCTTTAAAATCCATGTGGAATGAGCCTGCCGATTTTATCGCTATGAATGGTCAAATTCCTTCCTTTTGTGATAATATTAAAGAGCAAATGCCCATAGGCGAGGAGGAAAGAGGATGTTTGACGGATACAGTTGCCTTCCCTGCGTGTTCAGCGAGTTCGTGGGGGCGGTCAATCGGAATTTCGAAGAAAAGAAGGACAGGGAAAGGGCCATGAGGACCTTTTTCGACCACATGGCGAGGGCCGACTACGACCAGAGTCCGCCTGAGCTTGTCGCGGAGAGCCACAGGGTGATACGCTCGATCCTGGGCATAGAGGACCCCTACAGGGAAATAAAAGAAGCTTTCAACGACAAGATGCTTGCCCGCTACGGCGAGTTCAAAGACCTTGTTGAGTCTGCCGAAGACCCTTTCGATATGGCGGCCAGGCTTGCGGTTGCAGGCAACATAATAGACTACGGCCCGGGAAAGCCCTTCGACGTCGACAAAACGCTGAGGCGAGTTCTTTCGGAAAAATTTGCCGTAGACGAGATATCAAATCTCAAGACGGCAGTTGCGGAGGCGGAAACGATTCTCTATCTGGGGGACAATGCGGGAGAGATTGTTCTGGACAGGCTTTTCATAGAGACCATGGCGCATCCCAATCTGTGGTTTGCTGTCAGGGGAAAGCCGGTAATAAACGACGCAACGGCCTGCGACGCCCTGAGGGTTGGAATGGACAAAGCCGCCAAGGTCATAGGAAACGGCCATGACGCCCCTGGAACTCTTCTTGACCATACATCCGCGGAATTCCGGGAACTTTTTGAAAAAGCCGACCTCATAATTTCAAAGGGGCAGGGAAACCTTGAGAGCCTTTGGGGAAAGACACAAAAACCTCTTTATTTCATGCTTATGGCCAAGTGCGACCTCGTGGCTGGGCACCTTGGGGTCGAAAACGGCGACATGGTGGTTACAGGGCACCGCCCTTAGCCTCCAAAAAAAATACGAAAAGGAGACGGTTAAATGGTTTACGAGACACTGATTGCAACAAAGAAGGACTACATAGGAACAATCACCCTCAACAGGCCGGAGAGCATGAACACATTCAATGTTCCCCTGTCAACCGAGCTTAACGAAGCCCTGATGGACATGGAAAAGGATCCGGAGGTTAGGGTTGTAGTGATAAAAGGCGAGGGAAAGGCCTTTTGCGCGGGAATAGACGTAAACGACCTGGAAGGAAAAACTCCCCTTGAGTACAAAAGCTGGGTGGACAACATGGAAAAGATGAGCCTCACAATCGCGGCCATGGGCAAGCCTGTCATAGCCTCCGCCCACAAGATAGCTGTGGCAAACGGAGTGGGGATAATAGCCTCGGCGGACCTAGCCATAGCCGAGGAAGGAACTCGCTTCGGCACTACTGCCATAAACGTAGGCCTCTTCTGCATGGGACCGGCAGTGCCGCTTTCAAGGAGCGTTGGAAGGAAGAGGGCGCTTGAGCTTCTGCTCACGGGCGACCTGATAGACGCAACGGAGGCGGAGCGCATAGGCCTGATAAACAAGGTTGTTCCCAAGGGAGAACTCGAAGCCGAGACAATGAAGCTTGCAGGCAAGCTTGCGGCAAAGAGCCCGCTGGCCCTTCAGCTGGGAAAGAAATCCTTCTACGCAATGAGCGACATGGAGTACGGAAAGGCATTCGAGCTGGTCAACAACCACTTCGCGACCCTCTGCACCACAGAAGACGCCCATGAAGGTGTCAACGCCTTCCTTGGCAAGCGCAAGCCCGAGTGGAAACTCAAATAAAGATAAAAAGCTTCGGCAGCATTATTTGCCGAAGCTTTCTTGTATATGAACACAAAACAGAAGCAAAAGCCTCGAAAATTTCAATGCCTGGATTGAAATGCAAATAAAAACATTGTATTTGCATAAAAACAGTAGAAATGAAAATATAAATAGTATATAATCACTTATATACATTAAGTGAAAATAAGTGGATTGGGAGGTGATTTTATGAATAACAGAGCCGGTAAATTTGTGCAAATAGGCAATGGAATAAGCAAGTACTATTCATTTGTGCCGGAATTCCTGCCGCCAGTCAATCCCTCTGTCATTTATGACGAAGAAATGATTTACCTTCTTTCTGAAGCAAACATGTTGATAGGACGCCTGGACGAGGTTACAGATGCATTGATTTCACCAAGCTATTTTGTCTATATGTATGCAAGAAAAGAGGCAACATTGTCATCTCAAATTGAAGGAACCAAGGCCACCTTTTCAGATTTGATAAAGGCCGAAGCCGGTATCCATAAGGAAATTCCAAACGATGTCAAAGAAATTGAAAACTACGTCAAGGCGGTAAGCCATGGATTTGAAAGAATGAAGACATTGCCTCTTTCATTGAGGCTGATTCGTGAAATTCATGAAATTCTTATGCAGGGAGTCAGAGAACAAAACAAGACTCCGGGCGAATTCAGGAAGTCGCAGAATTGGGTAGGGGGTTATTCGATATCCACAGCAAGCTATATACCGCCTTCTGTTGAACATATGCAAGGATTGCTGGACAATTTCGAAAAGTTCATGCATAAGGAAGATTATTTGCCGGAATTGATAAAAATCGCGTTACTGCACAGTCAGTTTGAAATGATTCATCCTTTCCTGGATGGCAATGGAAGAGTGGGGAGACTATTGATCGCTTTCTACCTTGCGGCAAATGAAGTCCTGCATAAGCCGACATTGTATATATCAAAGTATTTTAAGAAGAACAGAGAGGCATACTACGACTGTTTGTACAATATCCATTCCAAGGGAGACTACGAAACATGGATCAAGTTTTTCCTGGAAGGAATCATAAAGACTTCCAGAGAAGCAATTGATATGGCCAGAGCCATAGGCCAATTGAAGGAAAATGATTTGAGAACAATAAGCGCTCTTGGAAGAGTGTCCAAAAACGCACTTTCAATATACGAAGGCTTGTTTGACAAGCCAACAACAACAATAGAAGAAATCATGAAAAAACTGAAAACAAGCAATGCTACAGCTGGAAGATTGGCTGAAAGGCTTATAGAAGCGGGCATTTTGGAGAAACTTGACAATAGAGAGCGAAATAAAGTGTTTGTATACAAAAGGTATATTGACATATTCAATGAGTATTGATTTCGATGTTTTATCTAGTCCAAAATCCACTCGGGCAGCAGCTCCCATGTCGCCCCACGTACAACTCCTTTCGGCTTGAGGTCGAAAATCCGGGGCCAACTGGCTTCGATTTCCCTGCGGATTTGGGGGTAGAAGGGCTTTTCAAATGCTCTGAAGCCGCAGTCCAGACCAAACTGGTCGAGTTTTTTCTCGAAGCGACTTAAATCGGCAGGGTCTGTCTCGACATAATTCATGCTGAGGACCTGCTCCCAGCCCTTGTTGTCGAAAAGAACAAGCCGTTCTTTGGGCACGCTTAAGCGGACCAGCTTCTGCGAGGGATGCACATTTGCGTATCCTGGGTCGCCGTAGAGCCACACCGGATATTCGGCTCCATCAGGCCGGGGGACCTTCAATTCCAGCTGGCGGACAAACCAATCGTAGGCCTTAAGCATGACTGGAGCCGATTCTTTGTACTTATTTACAATGAACTCTTTTTTTACTACATATCGCCCTTCCGATGCCAGGGTTTCGAAGACTATTGGAGTCTGGGCTGCGAAAAGTTCTATTCGTTCAGTCATTGGCCGGTTCACCTACTCTGATGTCCACTATCCATTCCTTGCGAATTTCCCAAAGTGTTCCCTGGCGGTAATTCGAAATGGTGTAATCCTGGAAAAGACGTTCCCAGCTGTTCTGGATTTTTCTCTTGAGCTGCGGATAAAAGTTTCCCTCGTGGCTCATTGTCAAGGCCGCTTCATTGGATATTCCGTAGCGGTCAAGCTCTGCATCGTGCTTGGACAAATCCTCCTGGTTGAGGGGAAGATAGAAAAAGTTTACCACGTAACCCCATTTTTCCGGGTCCGTCACAACAACCAGATTTTCTTCAACTTCCATTTCAAGTATTACGGAATCTTCAACCAGCAACAGCTGATATTCGGGATCCATTGAAACCCATATGGGATATTGTATAGAAGAATCGGGTCTGGGAACCAGGCGTTCCGCCCTGGAAACATACCATCTGTACAGCTTCTTATAGTAATCCGCAAAATTCTCCATTTTGTTTTCAATATATTCCGGCTTGCAATGGTAGAAGCCTTGCTTTTCCAATGTTTCCACAACCCTCTTGTCCTGCCTGGACCAAACCTTTATTTTACCCATTATTCGCCCCTTTCAAAAATTTTCATAAACGCGTTTATCAACTTCAATTTTAGAAAAGTTGCTGCCTTATGTCAAGGAAACAAAAGCATAAGATTCGGTTGAATTCCATGCTGCTTCAATTATTCCATGAGTATGTCAAGCATCTTCTCTGTGTTGTTGAGGAAGGCCTTTGTAACATTATAGTTGTCCGTGTCCTCGTAGGCCACTTTCTCGAACCTGTCGGTCAGCTGGTATATGGTCGCGTCGGGGTATGCCGTTATGATGGGGGAGTGTGTGGCTATTATGAACTGCGAGTTTTGCCCCGCCAGGTCGTGTATGCGTGAAATCATTGCCATCTGCCTGGAAGGTGAAAGCGCCGCCTCCGGCTCGTCCAGTATGTAAAGCCCGTTGCCGCCGAAACGGTTCATGAAAGCCGCGAAGAATGACTCGCCGTGCGACTGGGCATGCAGTGAAACTCCCCCGTAGGAATCGATGACCTTTGGCCCTCCCAAGTCTTCGTCAAGCCTTTAGATGTTCGTAGCAAGGTTGTAGAAGCTCTCGGCCCTCATGAAGAAACCGTCCTTGGGCCTGCGCACTCCCTTGACAAGCCTTATGTAGCGGTGCAGAGGCGAGTGCGACTCCATGGTAGAGAAGTTGAAATTTTTCGTTCCGCCCTCCGGGTTGAAGCCGCAGGCGACGGCTATGGCCTCCAGCAGGGTTGACTTGCCGGTGCCGTTTTCGCCCACTATGAAAGTTACAGCAGGATGGAAGCTCAGGGTGCCCAGGTTTTTTACGGCTGGAAGGCAGAAAGGGTAGTTCGAGAAGGATTCAACCTTTTCCCTTTCAAGCCTTGCGCTCCGGAGATACTGCGAAGAAGACTTTACTGTCATTGAAAACAACTCCCGTCTTTTTAACTGTTTACAAGTATAGTATATTCCAAATCGGAATTAAAAGGGAGGACAAGGTCATTCACAATCCTATCAAAATGTATTATTTTTTTATGAATGGCATTGACAAAAGGAGGGTCCGGCGTTACTATGTGAGTGCGCGTTCACATAGTAACGCAAAATGGAGGCGAAACATGGAAATATCTGCGGTTTTGAATATCCTTGCGGACGAGAACAGGCTGAGAATTCTGAACATGATAAATGAAGGCGAGGCTTGCGTGGGAGAAATCAGCACAATTCTCGGGCTTGCCAGGCCCAAT
>PKTO01000126.1 GCA_002869095.1 Clostridiales bacterium | reverse complement strand
TATCTATATCGTATTCAACGCCGGAAAACATATCATAATTATAGCCCCTTATGTCAGGATTAAAGCTAATGGTAACATCCCCCGGTTTATAAGTGTTGAAGTAATTGGCAGACCATTCCATCATTGATTTAAGTTCCGCTCCCGTAACTTCAGTTTCATACAGTGTATTGTCATACTTGTATATGTAAGCCGCATCCTTTATTGTCAATGGTCCTTCCAACAGATTTGATTCTGAAATGAAAAGTGCAGCCAGGGAAACATCCGCACCCGTGTATTTCATTTGTACCTTGTTTATAAAATCAACCAAAGCCGTATCTTGAATTTGCGCAGTCGGTATTCCCATTATTTCACCAACGGGAACAAAATCCCCAGTGGCTTCTCCGATTGGCGTATTGACATAATCAAGGGTTGCTTGATGATATTCTTCTGCGAGATCCAAAATTTCAGGAGCTGCTTCATATGAATTGGTATCGTAGTTGTAAGAAGTCTTCTCTTTCAAATCCCAATAGTCTCCGTTTTTTTCCATTATGAAATCGAATCTCTTAACCCTGTTGCCGTATCTCTTGGGTTCTGCAATCAATACCCCATTTATCAATTCCCCTTCTATGTCTTCATGCGCGTGACCTGCGAGAATTGCGTCAATTTCGGGAACCTGCTCCGCGACGGCCCTTGCTCCGTCCCCTCCATCTTCCCAATACTCGGGTTCAACCCCAGCATGTAACGATGCTATGACAATATCAACTTTTTCATCTTCCCGTAAAACTTTGACCCATTTTTTTGCATCATCGATCAAACTCACAAATTCCAGATTCTCGACCTTGTCTCCATCCCACCTTGGTATATTAGGAGTCACCATTCCAAGAATTCCTATCTTTATTCCATTAATCTCCTTTACTATGTAAGGCAGAACATAATTTGAGCCGTCATCGTTATAGACATTTGCCGCTATGACAGGAAATTCAGCATCAGCCATTATTCTTTCAAGAACATCCAATCCATAGTTGAATTCATGATTCCCAAGCGTCCAGGAATCATATTCCATGTAGTTCATGACATCGATAATAGGAAAAACAGTAGTATCGTCATTCTTGTATACATCAGTAAGTTCGGTCCCCTGAATCGTATCTCCATTATCTATGAGAATAGCATCAGGATTCTCGTCCATCACCTCTTTTACGACAGAGTATACTTTTGCAAGACCTGCATCCGAATCCTCCTCTCCGAGCTTATATTCCCACGGATAAATAAATGCATGAACGTCACTGGTCCCCAAAATGGTTATATTTACCGTTTCAGGGCTTTCAACCATTTCCGCATTGCTGGGCGGAACGAGGCCTATGCCAAAGACCATTGAAAAAGCCAGAAGCAATGCACACAATTTTTTGACTCTGTTTTTCATTTTTCTCCTCCTTTTATTCAACTCCAGTTCATAGGATCCCAACCCCTCCCGTTTGTATATATTCCCAACTATATTATTTTCTATCAATTTAAATATCATATCGCCAAATAATTTTGTTGACGTATATCGAGTATTGAAGAAGAGCGAAAAAAAATGTAAGCCGATTGGCAGTTGGCTTACATTTTACTTGCTTCTTTTATTTTCTATTTCCTCATTCAATTCATTCAAATAGGTCCAGCGGTCCATTGCATTTTCCAATTTCTTCTCCAGTTCATCTTTTTTTTCAGAAAGTGCCTGAAGTCTTTCAAAGTCCCTTGATGCCTCCTGCATCAGGATTCCAATCTCGTCAATATTCCCTTCAAGGTCGGCAATCACGTCGTCGATGCATTCAAACTCCTTTTGTTCCTTGTATGTGAATTTTAGATTTTTTGTTTTCTTTTTTTCCCTTTTCCCGCCTGCATCGCTATCTTTGGCAGAAACAGAATCCGTTTTGACATGATTGAGACTCTTGACGAATTCGCTGTAATCTGAATAATTTCCGGCGAACCGCTTTATGAAACCGTTACCTTCAAACGAAAATATGCTTTCCGCAACCCTGTCAAGGAAATACCTGTCATGTGAAACGGCTACGACCGCTCCCGGAAATTCGTCCAGATAGCCTTCAAGAACGGTCAATGTCTGTATATCCAAATCATTTGTAGGCTCGTCAAGCATCAATACGTTCGGCGCCCCCATGAGTATCCTCAAAAGATACAGCCTTCTTCTTTCTCCTCCAGACAATTTGGAAATCAGCTTCCACTGTTCACTCGGAGGAAACAAGAATCTTTCCAGCATTTGAGAAGCGCTTGCCATACCTTTTCCGGTGTCGACGAATTCCGCCTGTTCCCTTATATAATCCATCACCCTCATGCTTGTATCCATATCATCATTTTCCTGCGAAAAATAGCCTATTTTGACAGTCTCGCCCGTCTCTACGATTCCCGAATCAGGCTCGATTATTCCAGACGCCATCTTCATAAGCGTAGACTTGCCTGCGCCGTTTGGACCGATTATTCCTATCCTGTCGTTCCTCAAAACAACATAGCTGAAATCCCTGATGATTTCTCCACAGGAAAAGCTCTTGCTTATGTTCTTCATTTCGATTATCTTTCTTCCAAGCCTTGAAAACGCTCCTTGCATTTCAACTGTACCCGTCTCGAGCGATGGCCTTTCCCGGGTTAGATTTTCAAATCTTTCCAATCTTGCCTTTTGCTTGGTAGAACGCGCCCTGGCTCCCCTTCTTATCCATTCAAGTTCTGTCCGTATGAGATTTTGCCGTTTTCTTTCCGACGCCTCTTCTATTTCGTTCCTTTCGATCTTCATTTCCAGGTACTTGCTGTAATTTGCCTGATAACTGTAAAGCTTTCCTCTGTCAAGTTCAATTATTCTGTTTGCAACCCTGTCAAGCAGATATCTGTCATGGGTAACCATAAGGAGGGCGCCTTTTCGATTTTTTATATAACTCTCCAGCCAATCCACCGTTTCGTTGTCTATATGGTTTGTCGGTTCGTCCAGTATCAACAGGTCGGCAGGTGTTATGAGTACGCTTGCCATCGCAACTCTTTTCCTCTGCCCGCCTGAAAGCTTTGCAACATCAGCCTTGAAATCGATTATTCCGAGTTTAGTGAGAATTATTTTTGCTTCGGTCTCAATCGACCAAGCTTCCATTAAATCCATCTTCTGAGTCAATTCAATCATTTTCTTTTGAAAATGGGCGTCTGCCGGATTTTCTTCCAGCCTTTGGAGGATACCCTCATATTCGCGTATTAATTTCATTACCGGCGTGTTCCCTTTGAAAACCTGCTCAAGCACACTTGTTCCTTCCTTGAATTCCGGGCTTTGTAATAGATAACCGATTTCAACATCGTTTCCGGTTGTTATTCTTCCCTTGTCTGCGGTTTCGAGTCCGGCAATCACCTTAAGCAGAGTCGATTTTCCGGTTCCGTTTATTCCGATCAATCCGATTTTTTCCCCTTCATTTATCGCTAACGAAATTTCATCGAACAAAATCTTTTCGCTGTATCTTTTTGTTATTTTCTCTGCAACCAAAACACTCATGAAATGCTCCTTAAAATAGATATTATGTTTTTCCGGCCCATTTTCATATGCCGTTTTTTCTGTTTGCTCTATAATAATGCAAATCGGCCATTTTGTTCTATGATATAGCGATTGTCAATAACCGTCAAGGCGATTCAAAACTCTCATTTCAAGTATTGCAATTGCGCGCGAATCAGTATTTATACATATTAACAATTCAAACGCCCCAATACGGGTATATAAAATATACTTCATATGTAATGAAAGGGGTGCAATCATGAAAATCAGAAGGATTTTTTACTTTTTTATGCTGGCTTTCATTGCAGCAGCTTCATCCTGCAGCAATCCTGGTGAAATGTAAGGAGTTCCGGTTGATGAAGTCTCGCAGGCCACCGAAAGCAGGTACACGGAAAATGAAATCAGGGATTACCAAGGCGTTAGGCTGGATCCTTCGATAGGACCAAGAGACAATTCCATAAAAGGAATACAATATATCGACATCGAAGACTATTCTCTTTCGGTTTCCGGGCTGGTGGATGAAACGCTTTCTTACAAGTACGGGGAAATTCTGGAATTGCCCGAATACGAGAGACTTGTGACCCTTCACTGTGTTGAAGGCTGGGAATCGACCGTTCTTTGGAAGGGTTCCCTTATCAAAGACATAATCGAACCTTCCTCAATTCAGTCCTCGGCAAACACAATAATCTTCCATTGCGCTGACGACTACAACACCTCAATGCCAATTTCCGATGTCATTGAAAATCAAATGATACTTGCCTATTCATCAAACGGCATCGAACTTCCCCCAGCCCTTGGATATCCGTTCATTGTCGTTGCCGAAGACAAAATCGGATACAAATGGGCACGTTGGGTAACGGAAATTGAAATATCGAACAACCCGGACTTCAAGGGATATTGGGAAAGCATTGGATACGACAATGCAGGCGATCTGAAATAGAATAAATGAAGGGCCGTGAAAGGTATATCCTTTCACGGCCCTTCATCAAAGAAACATTTATCTCTTTGCGAATTTATATATGCCAATAGCGCTTATAAGAAAAATACCTGCCGCCGCTGCTGAAATTATCCAAATATATTCCAACCCGCCGGTTTGATATCTCTTCAGTATTATGCCGGCAAGCGCCCAATCCACTACAAGGGCATACGGAATGTCGCCAAATCTGTTCAAACTGATCAATGCAAGAACAATCGCTGCAGCTATTACAATGACTGTCCAAAATTCATCCGGAAATCCGAAGCCTTGCCATCCGATTGTCACAAGAACTGCCGTGACATTGGCAATTGTCGCAACTGAAATCCACCCCAAGTATATGCTGAAAGAATGATATACCGCTAATCTTTCCAGTCCCCTTGCATATTTTCTGTTTGGTCTCAAGCGAACCACAATAATAATCAGGCTAAATAAAATAACAAGCATGAAAACCAACGACAAAGGTATCTGCCTGTAATGCCATGCAAAAATCCAACATATGTTTGCAATCGAAGATACGGCAAACCAAATTCCAACATCCCCTATGAACCTCCCATTTCTCTTTTTAAGCGAATGGAATTGATGCAGTATGAACATTGCAAGCAATGCGTAGATAAGCCCCCAAATCGAGAATGTGACGCCCGCAGGCACGAACAAATTGGGGATGAAGTCCGACAGTTCCCCGGTATTAAGTCCGTTTATCGGAAGCGCGTTTGCCATGTAATTGACAGCAAGCACTCCCACGAATAAGAATGTGTTCAATCCAGCCAATATTTTAAGATTAGAGTTTCTTTTCATTACATCCCCTCCTTTTGCATTTCTACCCAAAAAGAAAAGGAATCCTCATTTATTGAGGATTCCCGAAGAATTTCTTTGACAACTGTTCCAGGAATTTCAATGTATGCCTTTCGGTAGACAAGCGGGCCTCTTGACAATCCCCTTTTTTTATCGCCTCTGCCATCTCCTTGAGCGATGAACTGAACCATTCGTAGTCGTCTATAACATAATGGATGTATTGCAGGAATCGGGCAGTTTTTGTGTTGAGCTCG
>PKTO01000170.1 GCA_002869095.1 Clostridiales bacterium | reverse complement strand
TAAATGATTGAAGGCAAGCAAGCCCCATCCGGTTTAAAAGTTCTATAATGGTTCTTGAATATATGGTGTTGGTGAGAAATCACTAACATCATTTTTATTACAATAAAAGAGACAAATGGCAAACACTCTACTAAACTGAAATCGACTAAAACCACAGTAAAGGGAGTAAACCAAATGTCTCACAATGATTCTATAATAATATGCTTGATTTTAAAGACCCTCGCATGAGTTTTGTTGAAAAATCTTGTGTTGATGAAATAGTTCGCAGAGTGACTGCGAAGGTTTTTTGCAGAGTTCTTGATTATCAGCCTTAGGCATGTACTAACTACGATCATGTATTCGATGATAACATCAAGCGCTGGCTTTGTTATTTGTCAATATGTGCCACGATTGACGCTTACGAATATTATATATATTATAGACCCAAAAAAAATTATCTGCCCAAACATTTATGTTTCGATGAGTTTAATTCAATGCCATTCCTGTTTTGCGATGCGGAAATCGGCAGGCTTATCGGACTGGTTGAAAAAAGGAGGCTATACTACTTTTGATGCCTGAAAATTTTGCGATTTGAAGGGTTTCAAGCTATTTTCAAGCTTTGTGCTATAATGTTTTTATATCGAACGCACTGTGGAAATTCATAGGGGGAGCATATGAGAATACTTATTGTTGAAGACGAGATAGCCTTGGCTGCTGTCTTGACTGAAATACTCAGGAAAAATAATTACAGTGTTGACGCTGTGCATGACGGCGTCGACGGGCTCGACTATGCCCTTTCGGGAGTATATGACGCAATATTGCTCGATATAATGCTGCCAAGAATGGATGGGCTTCAAATGCTTCGCAAGTTGAGGTCGAATGGAGATTCCACTCCCGTGCTGCTTCTGACTGCCAAATCCGAAATAGAGGACAAAGTAAAGGGTCTGGATGTGGGAGCCGACGATTATATAACAAAACCTTTCAACACGGAGGAGCTGCTTGCAAGGGTTCGCTCGGCAGTAAGGAGAAAAGATACTTTCATAAGTGAGGGCAAGTCCTTTGCAGACATAACGATAGACAGTAATACGCTTAAGATATCGACAAAGGAAGATGAAATCAAGGCCAGCCTCAAAGAATACCAGATACTCGAGATGATGATCGCAAATCCGGACCGGATCATATCAAAAGAGCAATTTGTCGAAAAGATATGGGGATACGATTTTGAAGGCGAGTACAATTCGGTTGAGGTCTATATATCTTTTGTAAGAAAAAAACTTTCTGCAATAGGGTCGGATGTAAGAATCAAGGCACACAGGGGCATCGGCTATTCACTGGAGGTGCGCGATGATTAAAAAACTGCGGATTAGGTTCATTGTCATAACAATGTCATCACTCCTGATTTTGCTGGCGTCAATCCTCTTCACAATGAATGTGTACATGCAAAAAAATTGGGACAATCAAATTGACCGGAATTTGAACTCCATGGTTCTTCTTGATGGCAAAATGCCGGAAATGAATATAAGACCCGGTATGCCTCCTCCTCAGAATCCAAGCCATATTCAGGGATTCTCGGTCAAGATCGACGATGCGGGAAACATTCTTGAAATCGACAATGGGAATTCGAGCGTTTCAGAAGAAGCCGTTCTGGAGTACGCGGCAAACGCACTGGAAGATGGTGGAGAAGAGGGAGAAATAGGTGTAATCCGCTATATGACGGGTGAAAAGCCTTACGGTAAAATAATCGCATTCGCGGACAGCAGCCTGAGCGATGTGATAATGAAAAACCTTAGAAATCTTTGGTATGTGATTGGTTTGATCAGTATGGGAATTTTGATTGTTTTTTCGACTATACTATCCGGAATGGCCATAAAACCGGTGGAGGAGGCTTTTGAAAAACAAAAGCAGTTTGTGGCGGACTCAAGCCATGAGCTCAAGACCCCATTGTCGATCATTTCGGCCAATGCGGATGTCCTTGAAATGGAAATAGGGCAAAACGAATGGCTGACACAGATGAAGCTGCAGACAAGGCGTATGAGCGGCTTGATACACGACTTGCTTATGCTTGCGAAAACCGAGGCTGCAGGCGAAAACATCGTTTTTTCCGAGTTCAATCTTAGCGGTGCGGTTACCCATGCCGTATTGCCGTTTGAAGTCGTGGCATATGAACACGGCAGGAGAATCGAATGCGAAATAGAGGAAGATATATCCATGAGAGGCGACAGGCAAAGCATAAACAAAATGATGGAAGCGCTCCTGGACAATGCCGTCAAGTATTCTGAAAAGGATAGCGCAATAAGCGTCAGGCTCTTTGCAAGGGGAAGCAAACGCATAATTGAAGTTCAAAACAGGGGCTGCGGGGTTTCCGAAGCTCAAAAGGGAAAACTCTTTGACAAGTTCTACAGAACAGACGATTCAAGGGCCCGGGAAACCGGGGGTTACGGAATTGGGCTGTCGATTGTCAAAAGCATTGTAGACATGCACAAGGGCAGAATAGAGACAGAGGGCGAAGAGGGAGAGTACATCCTTTTTAGAATAATACTGAACTGATAAAACAGCAAAAGATAAATGAAGTCCCTGCGTTTTTAAAACGCAGGGACTTTTTCTTGCGAAGAAACAAATATTGATTTTCTTCAAGCTATTTTTAAGCTTTGGCAGGCATAATGGCATTGTGGAAGGAAAGGGGGGGACAAAATGAAATTGAGGCACGAATTCAAGCAGTACATCAACTATTCCGATTATTTGATCCTGAAGAACAGGCTTCAAACGGTCATGAAGGCTGATGCCAATGCAGGAGATGAATGCGCTTACCAAATAAGAAGCCTGTATTTCGACAACATGTACGACAAGGCCTTAAGGGAAAAGATTGATGGAGTCAACCGGCGGGAAAAATTCCGGATGCGTTTTTATAACGATGACACATCCTTCATAAGGCTAGAAAAAAAGAGCAAGATAAACAACCTTTGCAACAAGGTGTCGACAAGAATTTCCGCCGGGGAGGCATCCGATATCATAAATGGGAAATATGGATGGATGGCGGAAAGCGACGACAACTTGAAACTTGAGCTTTACAGTAAAATCAAAGGGCAGCTTCTTAGGCCCCAGACGATAGTTGAATACACTAGAGAGCCGTTTATAATGCAGGCTGGCAATGTCAGGGTGACAATCGACAGGAACATAAGAACTAGCGTTTTGAACACGGATTTTTTAAACAGCCAAGCTCCACTTATAACCGCCGGTGAAAAATATATGATTTTGGAGGTCAAGTACGATAATTTCTTGCCCGAAGTGGTGCGCAAGATTGTGAATCTGGGAGATTTAAATACTTCGGCTTTTTCAAAATATGGTGTATGCCGGGTGTACGGATAAGTGGATTTGGCTGCAAAACACAAATACTAACAAACATAAAGGAGAATCAACATGACTTTCGACGACATTTTCAAATCAAATTTTTTGGAAAACATAACATCCGTATCAATTCTTGACATGGCCATAGCGCTTACTTTGGCATTTGCCATGGGGGTGCTCATATTCTATGTATACAAGAAGAGCTTTACCGGAGTCATGTATTCATCAAGCTTCGGACTGTTGCTTATAACGCTTCCTATGATAACGGCGCTTGTGATACTCGCCGTAACAAGCAACATAGTGCTATCTCTTGGAATGGTCGGAGCATTGTCCATAGTAAGATTCAGAACGGCTATAAAAGAGCCTCTGGATATAGCCTTTCTTTTCTGGTCGATAGCGGTAGGAATAGTTTTGGCTGCAGGACTCATTCCCCTGGCTGTATTCGGAAGTGTTTTCATAGGAATAGTAATGGTAATCTTCTCCAACAAAAAATCCTATGACAGTCCTTATATAGCAGTTGTCACATGCGACGGAGAGACTGCAGAGGAAAGCGTGCAAAAGTTCTTGTCAGAAAGTGTTCAAAAGAGCGTTATAAAGAGCAAGACCGTAAGCAAAGGTATTATCGAACTTAACTATGAAATAAGGCTGAAGAACGAAAACACCAAATTCATCAATAGACTGTCTGGTCTCGATGGAGTAAACAATGCAATACTTGTCAGCTACAATGGAGATTACATGGGATAGCAGTGGAAGGATATAAAAATGAGCAAAAATAAATATACAAACATTGCATGCATAATGATTATCTGTTTTTCTTTGCTTGCCACAGTACTCTTCATGAACGGTGAGTCGCTTGGAGTAAGTGCATATTCAAGCAGTCTTCCCTACGAAAGCACGCTTTTTGACGACAGCTATGTGCATACGGTAGATATTGTGGTCGATGAGGACGACTGGGGCGAAATGCTTGAAAATGCTGCCGATAAGGAGTACATAATCGGCACAGTCGTAATCGACAACAATGCGGTAAACAATGTGGCTATAAGAACAAAAGGGAACAGCTCATTAAGAGATATTGTAAAAAGCGACTCCGACAGATACAGCTTCAAGATAGAGTTCGACCATTACGATGATTCGCTTTCGTATTACGGGCTTGACAAATTGGCTCTAAACAACATGTATCAGGACAACACATACATGAAGGATTACCTGGCCTATCAAATGCTTGATTTCATGGATGCGGACGCACCGCTTGCAAGCTATGCATACATTACAGTAAACGGTGAGGATTGGGGACTCTACCTGGCGGTTGAGGCAGTAGAGGATTCCTTTATTGATCGCACATATGGAACGGATTCAGACGGGGATTTGTATAAACCGGAAACAGGGAATGATAGGAATAATTTGAAGACGGCAGATGGCCAAACCATGGAAAGACCGGATATGGAGATAGATGGCCAAGTCGATGGAACCATGCCGCCAGAAAGACCGGATATGGAGACAGATGGCCAAGCCGATGGCGCCATGCGTCCTGAAAGACCGGATATGGATGGAGAAAATATGGGAAGACCTGGCGGTGGCGGCGGGGGAAATATGGGCGGTTCGAGTTCCAACGGGGCGACGCTTGAATACACAGGCGATGATTATGACAGCTACACCGACATCTTCGACAATGCAAAAACCGATATAACAGATAGCGACAAAGATACGCTTATTGCAGCGCTCAAGAAATTGGGCGAGGGTGAAGATTTAGAATCGGTTATTGAAGTTGATGAGGTAATAGATTACTTTGTCGTCCATAATTATTTGCTTAACTTCGACAGCTATACGGGAACCATGCTTCACAATTATTATCTCTTTGAGGAAAACGGATTGCTCTCGATGATAGGATGGGATTATAATCTTAGTTTTGGCACTTTCATATATGGACGGGATGATACGGCGACGGAGTTTGTGAATTATCCAATCGATACTCCCACGACAGGCAATGTTCAAGAAAACAGGCCGATGCTGAATAAAATTCTGACAGACGATGAGTATTTGGACCAATACCATAGCGAGTTTTCGAGCTTCATGGAATCGTATTTTGAAAGCTGATATTTTGAAGAAACAATCGAAAATGTATCAGCCATGATAGCTCCATATGTAGAAAAGGATCCGACCGCATTATGTTCATATGAGGAATTCTTGAAAGGTGTGGAGACTCTTAAGGAGTTTAAC
>PKTO01000321.1 GCA_002869095.1 Clostridiales bacterium | reverse complement strand
GGAAGGATGGGAAGACCATAAGAAATTTCTGCTTGAGCGTGAAAGATACAGGCCGTTTACGGAAGTAATGCATGACAGCACATTGGGGGCATGGGCAATCAAGAGGGCGGGTTATGCAACCGATCCGGTTTACGCAACAAAGCTGATAAACATAATAAAGAGGTACGGGCTCAGGCGACTCGACCAAACTGGCATTTGACAAGCGGAATTGAACGATATGAGCATACCGGTAGTACAATTTAATGCTTATGATTGATTAAAGAAGCTGCTTCATTCTGAAGCAGCTTCTTTCTATAGATATTTTCATTGACTCTATAGGCAAGCTATGAATAATGCAAAAATTGTGAAATAAATTTCTTTTGAGCGAAAAATTTTACGCGGTGATTGATTTATATAGAGAGCATTATAAAATCATGGGAAAAATAAAACCTTGGAACTGCTGCATTTTGCAAAAAAAGAATCGGATTGTAATTTTGGCACAAGCATTGCTTATATTTATTGGTGAAGGTGGATACATATTTGATGTGATTTTATAAAATACAATTCATAAGGAGCTTGAAGAATAATAGTCAAAAAGGAAGAATTATTGAAAAGCAAATAATATTACTATAAAAAAATAGAAATTCCAATGATTATGAGTGCCTACAAAATTACCTGCTTAATATGTTGAATGATAATTTATGGGATTGAAATCAAAGACTTGGGTTTCCTATCTGTTTCACTTTAGCGGGTACTGCTCCAAAATCATTTTATTGAATTTCGCACATGGACCTTTTGCTTGGCTCAAGCCAATGCATCAGGTCCATTCGCGTTTTTTAAAAGCTGCCATTAACAAATTGATTTTTATTTGAGCCCGTATTGGTTTATTTTATTGAAGAGTTGCCTTGAGCTCATTTGGATTGCTTCAGCGGTTTTATTTACATTGCCGTTGAATTGGTCCAGGACCCATTTGAAGTATGCTTTCTCGGACTGTTCCTTGAAATCTTTGTAGTGGAGAAGTTCCTTGAATGCATATTTGTTTTGTCGTGTTGTTGATGATTTGATGGAGTGCATTATAGGCAGTCCGTCTTCTGTTATTATTCCATTCTCTGAAAGGACAACCATTCGATCAACTATATTTTTAAGTTCCCTGATATTCCCGGGATAGTCGTATTCAATAAGAAAATTTTTGACACGGGGTTCAATTCCGGTAATTTCAATTTGGTGCTCGCGCTGGCTCTTGGCAATCATATAGTCTGTTAGGTCTTTAAGATCCTCTTTGCGTTCCCGTAGTGCGGGAACTTTAATTACTATTGTGCTTATACGGTAGAAAAAATCCTCCCTGAATCGATTTTCTTTTATCGCATTGGAAACATCTATATTTGTTGCTGAAATAAGCCTGAAATCAACGTCCAGTTCTTTGTTGGAGCCTAGGCGCTGTATTTTTTTTTGTTCTATTGTCCTGAGCAGCTTGACCTGTGTGAGCAAACTAAGATCGCCGATTTCGTCAAGGAAAAGGGTTCCTGTATTTGATGTTTCTATCTTGCCTTTCTTTGTCTTTGTCGCTCCCGTGAAAGCTCCCGCCTCATATCCAAACAGTTCAGATTCTAGGAGCGATTGAGTGTAGGATGTGCAGTTTATTGAAACAAAAGGCTTTTCCGATCTATTGCTTTTGTAGTGAAGGCAATGTGCGGCTACTTCTTTTCCTGATCCCGATTCTCCAATCAGCAATACATTTGCGTTTGATTTTGCGGCTTTTTGGCATAGATGAAGCATCTTGTTGTAAAGCGGACTCTTGCTTTTCAGATGGTATGATTTTAAATTTGCATTCGTCATGGCATCCTCCCTAGATGACAGAAATATACCTTGATTATACTATTAGGAATCTTTGTTAGCCACATAAAAAGAAAAACTTTTCGCATGGATGAAAAATACTTCATTGTCTTCGGACGACGGGCATTTGGAATTATCAGCCTGAAACTGCTGGAAACGTTGCTATACTTACCTTTTGTTAAAAATTTCACCATCAGGCAGTTTTGGCACAGGAATTGCTACATTAATTGTCAATGAAATAACAATCACAAAGAAAAGGAGGCATACATAAGCAGGAAAGGAGATTTGTATGAGGGTGGAAATGACCATAATAACAAACAACCCGCTTGTAAACCAAGCAAGATACAAAAACGTTGCAAAGGTATTCGTTGAAACGGGGAACATTCAAGGTGTGCTGCTTAGGACAAGAGATTTTATTCACAAGGGACACAAGTTGTTGTCCCATCCTCTTTCGGGCAGTTTGAAGCCGAATGAAAATCCCTACAAGTCAATCATAATAAGCAGTAATGCGGATGGCCTTGAGTTTGATCACCTTATCATGATTGAAAAAGGAATCGAAACGACTGAAAAATTCTTTCGCGGCAAGGAATTGCCTAAATACAAGCCGGCCACAGACCATGATTTCATGGTTATTGACAAATCGATTGTCGAGAGCGGCCTGAAAAATAATGGAGGTGCATAGTATGCGATTGGAAGTTGGCAAAATTTTTATTAACGACATCAGATTCGGAGAATCTACGCATGTTGAAAACGGTGTACTGTATGTGAACGAGAAAGAACTGATTGATCTTTTTATCGAAGATGACCGCATCAAGAGCGCAAAAATTGAATTGGCGAAACCCGGCGAGTCTGTAAGAATCACTCCAGTAAAGGATGTTCTGGAGCCCCGTGTCAAAGTGAGCGGAAGCGGAACGAATTTCCCGGGAGTAGTTGGAAACAAAGTCAAGCAGGTCGGAGAGGGAAGAACCCACGTACTCAGCGGAGCGGCAGTAGTCACAGTTGGAAAAATTGTTGGTTTCCAGGAAGGCATTGTTGATATGAGCGGAATAGGCGCAGAATATACGCCATTTTCGAAGACACTCAACATTTGCGTGGTTATTGAGCCTGAGGAAGGGATTGAATCACATGCATACGAGGCTGCTGCGCGTGAAGCCGGACTCATAGTAACAAATTTCATCGGCGAAGCGGCAAGAAATCTTGAGCCGGACGAGATTGAAGTTTTCGAGACCAAGGGAATAATTGAGCAGGCCAAAATGTACCCCGACCTTCCACGTATCGGTTATGTCTGCATGTTGCAGTCTCAAGGGCTTCTTCATGATACATATGTATACGGGGTCGACGCCAAGAAAATAATTCCTACACTAATGAATCCGACTGAATTCATGGACGGAGCTGTAATAAGCGGAAACTGCGTTGCATCGTGCGACAAAATTCCCACTTATCTTCATCAAAATGATCCCATTATTGAGGAATTGTTTGAAAAACACGGCAAAGAATTGAACTTCATGGGTGTAATCATCACAAACGAAAATGTATTCTTGGCTGACAAGGAAAGATGCTCCGATGGAGTTGCCAAATTGGCAAGGCTTATGGATCTTGACGGAGTTCTAATTACTGAAGAAGGTTACGGAAATCCTGATACAGATCTTATGATGAATTGCAAGAAAGTTGAGCAAAACGGAATAAAGACTGTACTTGTGACTGACGAATTCCCCGGCCGCGACGGCAAATCGGAATCTCTAGCAGATGCTGTCAAGGAAGCTGATGCTCTTGTTTCATGTGGGCAGGGCAATATAGTTATAACAATGCCGCCTATGGATAAAGTAATTGGAACTCTTGAGGACATTGAAACCATGATTGGCGGATATGATGGAAGCTTGAAAGAAGACGGAAGCATTGAGGCGGAGATACAAATAATAATTTCTGCAACATCGGCTTTCGGATGCAATAAACTAACCGCGAGAATGCACTAGAAAGGGAGGGAGGATAACATGTCTAAATTAAAAGTTGTTCATTATATCAATAACTTCTTTGCCGGAATCGGAGGAGAAGAAAAAGCAGATATACCACCTCGTGAAATGCAAGGCTTTGTAGGACCAGGCATGGCACTTGACAAAAGCTTTGGGGACGAGGCTGAAATTATTGCCACGGTTGTTTGCGGCGACTCTTACTACGCCGAAAATCTTGAAAAGGCAGAAGCTGATTTACTTGAAATGATCAAAAAATATGATGCTGATCTATTCATATCGGGACCGGCTTTCAACGCAGGTCGTTACGGAGTAGCGTGTGGAGCAATAGCAAAAGCAGTAGAAGAAAAGTTGGGCATACCTTCAGTTACAGCAATGTATGAAGAGAACCCCGGTGTCGACATGTTCAAGAAGGATTTGTATATTATGACAACCGGCAATTCGGCTGCTGACATGAGAAAGGCTGTTAAAAAGCTGGGCGCTTTTGCACTCAAGCTTGCAAATGGAGATGAAATAGGAACTCCTGAAGATGAAGGTTATCATGTGCGGGGAATAAGAACCAATTACTTCCATGAAAAAAGAGGCGCCAAGAGAGCCGTGGAAATGATGCTTAAAAAGGTGAATAATCTTCCATATGCAACTGAATATGAAATGCCTGACTTCGGTAATGTGACGCCGATGCCGGCAATTATGGATTTGAGCGACAAGAAAATAGCTTTGGTCACTTCAGGTGGGGTAGTGCCAACCGACAATCCCGACAGAATAGAGTCTTCAAGTGCGACAAAGTATGGAATTTATGACATAAGCGAATATGACTCAATGCCCGCGGACAAGTTTACTACAATACATGGCGGATACGACAGGACTTATGCTTTGCAGGATATAAACCGTGTAGTTCCTTTGGATGTAATGAGAGATTTGGAAAAAGAAGGGGTTATCGGCGAGCTGGCAGACTATTATATTGCTACAACCGGTACTGGAACATCTGTAGGCAATGCGAGAGGCTTCGGAGAAGAGTACTCAAAAAAATTGTTAGCCGATGGTGTTCAGGCAGTTATCGTAACATCCACCTGAGGCACCTGTACTCGTTGCGGTGCAACGATGGTAAAAGAAATTGAGCGTGCCGGCATTCCTGTAGTGCATATAGCTACGGTAGTTCCAATATCTCTCACTGTAGGAGCGAACAGAATAGTACCCGCAATTGGAATACCATATCCATTGGGTAATCCGAATCTTGAATTTAAAGCAGAGAAAAAACTGAGAAGAGAATTGGTTGAGAAAGCCCTTAAGGCTCTTCAAACTGAAGTTGACGGACAAACAGTATTTGAATAAAGATGTGGTTGACAATGTCGAAAGCGGGGCAAATTTGTGAATGAAAAAGCAACCATAAAAACGTCATTTAGTATGCTGGAGCTTTTATAGAGTTCCTGATCGGTTGGGATTTGCTTCAGTACAAGAGGTGCTGCAATACTTCTGCGCGTATGGATACAAATGGATTATCGGAGCGGGAGTCACGGTAAGCGAACAATATGGTTTAGCGATTCCTGTTGGCGGAACAATGGTTGGTTGCGGTCGCATTCCCGTTCATTTTCATCATGATTTTCGCCTGCATCCTGCATTGCGATATATAAATCGTTGAAACAGGTGGAAGTCAAGGGGATAGATCAATTAAATGGAGGGTTCGTATGGAAAAAGTTTATGACACAATAATAATAGGGGCCGGGCCGGCAGGACTGGCAGCGGGTCTCTACGCCGCGAGGGCGAAAATG
>PKTO01000015.1 GCA_002869095.1 Clostridiales bacterium | reverse complement strand
TGACCCAAGGGATGGTGCTGAAAGACGGATCGAAAATGTCCAAATCCAAAGGCAATGTAGTGAGCCAGGAAGAGATAATAGCCAAATACGGTGCCGACACCGCCAGGCTTTTCATACTTTTCGCATCTCCGCCTGAAAAAGACCTGGAGTGGAGCGATGCAGGAGTGGAAGGTTCGTTCAGGTTCCTCAACAGGGTATGGAGGCTTGCCCATTATGTCATGGAAGATGTGAAAGCCAAGGGGCGATCGGTCGACGGGCCTATTGAAAAAGAAATGCAATACCACATACATTCCACAATCAAAAAGGTTTCCGACGACGTCGAGGGGCGTTTCAACTTCAATACTGCAATAAGCGCAGTAATGGAGCTTGTAAACGAAACCTACAAGTACATGGATATGGAATACGACCATGCAACGATGAAAGAAGCCGTCGAGACCATACTGACACTCTTGGCTCCGTTTGCTCCGCATATGATGGAGGAGCTTTGGGAGATACTTGGGCATGAAGGAAGCGTGCATGATCTGCCATGGCCGACATACGACTTGGAGAAGACGGTTCGCGACGTTGTAGAGATAGTCGTGCAAATAAATGGAAAAGTCAAAGAAAGGCTTACAATAGAGAGAGAAGCGGGAAAAGAAGCTGTTGAAAAACTTGTCATGGAAATCGAAAAGATAAAGTCCGCGACAGAAGGAAAGGAAATGAAAAAGTTTATTTATGTTCCTGGGAAACTGGTCAATATTGTAGTAAAATAATACTGTAAATACTATATGGAGGTATGGAAATGAAAATCAAAATGTTCAATACTGATAATGCGCCTGCGGCTGTAGGACCCTATTCACATGCCGTGATAGCGGGTGAAATGATCTACGTGTCAGGTCAAGTGCCTTTCAATCCGGCAAAGGGCGAATTGGTAAAGTCGGGAATCGAGGATGAGGCAAAGCAATGCCTCGAGAACGTGAAAGCCATATTGGTTGATGCGGGAACCTGCCTCGAAAATGTCGTCAAGGCTACAATATTCATCAAAAACATGGATGATTTCGGAAAAATAAACGCTGTTTACGGAACATACTTCAGCGAACACAAACCTGCAAGGGCTTGTGTTGAAGTCGCAAGGCTCCCATTGGGCGTGAATGTTGAAATTGAAGTAATTGCAGCTATATAGAGCAAACAGAGGAAAGTCCCGGTGATTCATATCATCGGGACTTTCTGTTTTTTTGCTTTGTTTTTTTGATCCGTTTGAGTCTTTTTATCGTCACATGGGTTCTCCATGCAATGTAGAGCAGAAAAAGGATAAAAAAGGCTAGTGGCCAGTTCGTTTTTTTTGCGAATTCTGAAAGAGAGTCTTTCCATGTTTTTTTGAGTATTGTCTTTTCGGCCGTCAGAGGAACTGTTCCTATAAGTTTTTCGTTCATCGAAAAGGTCATTTCACCGACCAGGTCTCCTTCGGCAACAGGGGCCTTGATGTTTTCATTAAGATGGATTTCACTCTTGACGGCATCGACGGGTGTTCCTGCCGGGACGGTTTGAATCAGGTTTTCGCCACTGACGACTTCAAGAGACGTTTCTTTTCCTCCGTATATATCCGCTGTTATGATTCTTTCGCCCTTGTTTGAAAGGGTCATGTTTTCAAAAGAGTCCAGCCCGAAGTCTATAAGCTTGCGGGTATCGGTGTAGATATTCTTTTGTTGTGATTTGAAAACCGCAGTTATTACCCTGCGTCCTCCTTTGGACGCGGTTGTGACAAGGCATTGCTGCGCTGCAATTGTATAGCCGGTTTTTATACCGTCCACAATAGGGTACTTTATGTCTATCCAGTTTCCGTCATAATAAATCTGGTTGGCGTTTCCAGTGCCCCAAAGGAAACGGTTGCCATTTTTCAAATATCGGGATTCGGGCTGTTTTTCAGTTGGAGCTATCACATAGTTCACAGTATGTACAATCTCTTTAAATACATCATTTTCGTAAGCTTGGCGGGCAATCAGAGCCATGTCGCGGACGGTGGTGACATGGGTTTCGTCCGGAAGGCCGTTGGGATTTGAAAAATGCGTGTTTTTTGCGCCAAGCTCCTTTGCCCGCTTATTCATAAGGTCCACAAAGCTTTCGACATCGCCTGAAACAGCTTTTGCCAAAGCGACGGCCGCGTCGTTTGCGGACTCCAGAAGAAGTGCGTGAAGAAGGTCTTTCACAGATATTATTTCATCCGCAAACAGATATATGCGGCTGCCCTCGGTGAAGGGGGTTTCATCGTCTATGACGATATTGGTGTCAAGATCAAGCGCTTCAATTGAAAGCAGGGCGGTCATTATCTTTGTTGTGCTGGCAGGGTACATTTTCTTGTCCGGATTTTTGCAGAAAAGTATCTCGCCCGAATCGTAATCCATCACTATTGCGGATTCTCCGACTATATCGAATGACGTCAGTGCATGAGACGGGACCGCGAATGCAGCCAGGATTGACAATATCAGCGGGAATGTCATAAGCAGTTTCTTTATTGGAGTTATTTTATTTGCCAACGGATCACCTCTTTCTTTTACAACTAATTATTATAGCAGAAAACGGCCGCTTGTTCCATGAAAGAGCGCATACACTTGATTGGATATATGTGGTATTATTATTGTGTCACGAAATGCGGAGGTGTTTCTCATGCTTGAAAAAAGAGAGGGCCGATTTAAGGCGGCAATTCTTTTATTGGCCGCGGCCATACTTGCTGTTGGCGTATGGGGTTTCAAACTGAAAAACGATCGCGAATCAATGGTCAGGGAAAAGCTTTTGGAAGCATCTGAAAACGAAAGCGGATCGGCCTCCGAGGACAAGGGGGATGAATCTCCGGAATTGATATATGTGGACATATGCGGAGCCGTAGCGGAAGAGGGCTTTTATGAATTGCCTTTTGACAGCCGTGTGTTCGATGCCGTGGAAATGGCTGGAGGACTTTTGGAAACTGCGGACACGAAGCGCATAAACCTTGCGCAAAAGATATATGACCAGCAGAAAATAATAATTCCTGCAATTGGTGACGGCTTGGCTGAAGAAGAAACTTCCGGAGGACTTGTAAACATAAACACGGCAAGCAAGTCTCTTCTTGAAGACCTGCCTGGAATCGGCCCTGTCTATGCGGAGCGCATACTGGAATACAGGCAGAAGAATGGAGGCTTTAAAAGCAAGGAAGAATTAATGGAAATCAAGGGCATAGGCGAAAAGACCTATGCAGGGATGGAAGAATGCATTTGCATTTATTAAGGGGGATTGGAAATGGATGAAAGAAGCATAAAGCGTCTGACGGAACTTTCAAAAAGCTCCGGCTGAGCGGCGAAAATAGGTCCGGAGACCTTATCGCAGGTTCTGCGAGATTTGCCCAAGTTTGATGATGAAAATCTGTTGGTCGGATTCGATAAATCCGACGACGCTGCAGTATACAGAATAAACGACGACATTGCAATAATACAGACTCTTGATTTTTTTACGCCGATTGTCGACGACCCCTATCTTTTTGGGCAGATAGCGGCGACAAATTCACTGAGCGACGTGTACGCAATGGGAGGAAAACCGGTAATAGCAATGAACATTGTTGGATTCCCCAAGTATCTTGATATAAAGATACTGGGTGAAATACTGAAAGGCGGAGCGGACAAGGTAAAAGAGGCAGGTGCGCTTTTGATAGGAGGCCATTCGGTAGAAGACGACGAACCCAAGTACGGACTTTCAGGTACAGGATTTGTACATCCCGAAAAAGTCATAACGAATTCAGGAGCAAAGCCCGGGGACGTTTTGATTTTGACCAAGCCCCTGGGGAGCGGAATTCTTTCTACGGCAATAAAGGCCGACTTGCTCGAAAAGGAAGTTGTGGACAGGGCGGTGAAGGTGATGAACACGCTTAATCGCGAAGCGGCGGAAGGAATGCTTAAGGTCGATGTAAACGCCTGCACCGATGTCACAGGCTTCGGTCTCATAGGGCACGTGTTTGAAATGGCCAAGGGCAGCGGAACCACTTTTGTGATTGAATCGGAAAAGGTCCCTGTGATTGAAGGTACTTTCGACATGGCGGGCATGGGGATCATACCCGGAGGGTCGTACAAGAACATGGGCTTTGTATGCAAGGAAGCTTCCTTCGCCGAATCTGTTTCGATAGACAGGCAGAATGTGCTGTATGATCCTCAAACATCGGGAGGCCTTCTGATAAGCCTTCCCGAAAAAGACGCCGAGAAGTTGATGGAAATATACAGGGATTCATTAAGCCTCGAATTCGCGTTGATAGGACGGGTAAAGGAAAAGGACAAGACCTTCATAGAGGTTGTTTAGAAAAGAAGAATGAATGGAACGAGAGCAAACAAAAAAGCCTGCCGGATATCCGGCAGGCTTTTGGTTGTGAACTAAGCGCTGAGTTTTTCCTTTTCTTCATACTCTTTAGTCCATTTGAAGATGGATCCGCTGAGTGCGAGAAGTGCTACGAGGTTCGGAATAGCCATGAGTCCGTTGAATGCGTCTGAGATGTTCCAAACGAATCCAAGAGGAATTGTGGCGCCGACGTATGTGAGAATAACCCAAGCCCATTTGTAAGGCATTTCAGCTTTGAGGCCGAAGAGGAATTCGGCACATTTGGATCCGTAGTAGTACCAGCCGATGATTGTCGAGAAAGCGAAGAACATAAGGCCGAAGGATACTATGAAAGATCCGAATCCGGGCATTGCGATTCCGAAAGCCCTTGAAGTAAGCGCTGCGCCTGTGAGTCCGTCGGCAACAGTCATCATTCCGTTTGCATCGAAAGTAAGCAGCCCGGAAACCAAAATAACGAGAGCGGTCATTGAGCACACTACGATAGTGTCAAGGAAAGATCCCAGAGAAGCTATGATTCCTTGAGTTACAGGATTGTCGTTTTTGGAGGCTGCATGGGCTATAGGAGCGGAACCGAGTCCTGCTTCATTTGAGAATACACCACGGGCAACACCCATACGTATTACGGTTCCAACGAGTCCGCCGCTTACGGCGTTTGCGTTGAACGCGTTTGAGAAGATAAGGCCGAATGCCATTCCAACTTTTCCAGCGTTTGTGAAAAGTATGAAAAGCGATCCGAGCACATATATGATAGCCATTATCGGAACAATTTTTTCAGTGACTTTACCGATGCTCTTGATTCCGCCGAGTATGACGAGTGCGGTAAGAACAGCTATGACTGCGCCTGAAATGACAGGGCTGAGTCCAATGGTCTCATCCATTGCGGCTGCAACTGAATTCGATTGAACCATGTTTCCTATTCCAAATGATGCTATGAATCCGAATACTGCGAAAGCTCCACCGAGCCATTTCCAGTTTCCGCCGAATTTGTCTTCCATGCCTTTCCATGCATAGTACATCGGTCCACCGGATTTTTCGCCTTTGTCGTTTGTTTGTCTGTATTTGATGGCAAGAACCGCTTCGCCGTATTTTGTTGCTCCACCAACAGCTGCAGTTATCCACATCCAGAATATTGCTCCAGGGCCTCCGATTGCCAAGGCTGTTGCTACACCGGCTATGTTACCAGTACCGATTGTGGCAGCCAAAGAAGTCATAAGTGCCTGGAAAGGAGTTATGTCGCCTTCACCCAT
>PKTO01000047.1 GCA_002869095.1 Clostridiales bacterium | reverse complement strand
CCCATATGGAGAATCTTATATGTGAATTGCTGATATCATAATAAATGTGATTGTTTCCTACAACATCATTGCTGTAATGAGTGTTCAATCGACTTCCAGCATTATTCGAATCGCATCCAGCATTCAACGACATTCCAACATAAACTAAAACCAAAAAAAGAATCTTTTTCATACCACTCACTTCCACTATAATCATTTGGTTATTCAATCAATTACTGCCATTTGCTAATCTTTCATTGAAATCAACAGTCGCCACTACTAAATGGCGACCGGTAAAACCCTTCTTTTATGATTCGCAAATCACTTTCCAATTCTCCATTGTATTGGCAAGCGAATGTCCAAGCAGTTTTTCAACCATCTTCAAATCCGCGATCTTGCCAAGTACTCCTTTTTTAATGGAATATCTCCAATCGATTTCCGCATCTGTTCCATTTCCGTCAGGGGACAACTTTACAATTATTTCACCCTCCATTGACCCGCTGAATTGGCCTTTCCACTCTGGCAATGTATCCTTTACAACCTCAATTTTTATTGGAATCTGCTTTCCCATTACAGAATATCTGAAATCTATTATCGTTCCAACTCCTCCGTCTCCTGTCACCTTGTCAGGGCCGATGAAATTCGAATACCATTCAGGCCATGTGTATGGATTTCTTCCATATCGATGTACCTTTTCCATAGGAGCATCTATGAATATGCTCTTTTTAGCTTTTCCCATTTGCATCGCCTCCAAAATCAAAATCCATAAAACCATTAGACAAATTCATTAATACCCATAGGCACCACCCTTTTTTCAAAAAGCAAAAATCGACCCGCATGGCCGATTCACAAATAACATAATTGGATTTTTAAACAGGCAACGTCTTAATACATCATTCCTTTAGAATTTTTTGCCACGACCTATGCATTTTCTTCCATACCCAAAACCATACTTGATAATCATTTTTCTTGTGTTTTATAGCTGCTGCATGTTAATTTTTTGAAAGCAAATCCCATTTTACGCTTTTTTCAATTCCAGCCCTTCGGCATTGTTGTTTAGATAAATCTCATAGCAAAATTTGAGTTTTCTATGGTAGTCAAGCTCAACCAAATCTGTCGGCTTTACTCTTCCGTCCGCTTTATCGAAGTATTCAAGGTCCGCATGCTTAAGCATGTTGTAAACGAACTGCGAACAAAACATTATGTTTGGCCTCAAGGATTTCTTGATTACCAGCCCAAGCATATTATACGCGCTTCCACTTTCATTGATTTCCTTAAGCTTGTCGATCAGCTTTATCTTTTGTTCCCTTGTCACATCCAGTTCATATACGATAAGCGACGAATCATCCTTTTTATTGAAGAATTCTATCATCTCCCTGTTCAAACCGGGAGGATAAATTTTTTCACCGCCATTGTAGCTTATGATTGTTTTTAGATCCTTGTCGAAAGAAAGCGAGGCGTGATTGTATTGCTTTCTTGTGAAGGCAGAAATAACCTCGCTTG
Organism: Clostridiales bacterium; assembly: GCA_002869095.1. Taxonomy (GTDB): domain Bacteria; phylum Bacillota; class Clostridia; order Peptostreptococcales; family BM714; genus BM714. Next base: position 4,111 of record PKTO01000047.1, on the reverse strand, counting down.
CCGCACTCCCGGTATTTGAAACCACAATGTATATGTGGGAGTCTGAAAGGCTGGATTCCGCTTCGTCAAAATATGCATCCGTCAGCGAGCCGCCATTTAGATACTGTATTGAGCTGTGCCTGGGAAACTCTCCAGCAATGGCAAACAATCTTTCAGGCGTCAGTGTCTTGCGCAATTGCCCCATGTCGTCGAGTCTTCCTTGAATTATTTCGTTGACATCGTGAAGCTGGGCAAAGCTCATTGTATTCAAATCTTTTACTGACGGGAGATAAAATTCGGTATACTTTTGAACCGTTACAATATATTCCATCAAGTAAGGCAACGACACAACAAACACTCCCAAGGCGTTGTTCAATATATTGACCACGGTAAAACTCGAAATCGCATGCATGTACCGGAAAAAGAATATTGTCTGCGCAATAACCAGAAGCATGTACAAAAATATAAGATAAAATTTGAACCTCTTTTTTGATTGGATTCTTGACGCGCGCAAAATCATTATCCAAAAAACAAGCTGGGATGCAATTATAAACAGCAAAGCATCGCCATATGCGACAAGAACAAGAATCAACAGTATTCTACTTATCTGCAGCACCAATTTCGATTGCTTTATGTCATTCATATGATCAACCCTTCACCGTTAATTCGATTGAATTTCACCTGTCAATGAACTATATCACATGCCCCAGATGAGTTCAAACGTTTTCTTTATGTATTGGTTTTGCCTTCTTAATCAGTACAATTAAAACGACATTTTTTCAATCATATTTCTGCTTGCATTGGATAAATTCTTCCGTATAATGTATTATTGTATTAAACATGGAAACGTATTTAAAAACCAATATTAACAATTTCAAGGAGGATACGATGAAAGATTTGAAAGGAAGCAAAACCGCTGTCAATCTAATGGCTTCGTTTGCAGGAGAATCCCAAGCAAACATGAGATATTCGTACTATGCGTCACAGGCAAAAAAAGACGGTTATGTCCAAATAAAGAATATCTTTGAAGAAACCGCCAGAAATGAGAAGGAACATGCCAAACGGTTCTATAAATTCTTAAGAGATGAATTGGAGGGGGAATCGATTGAAATTAAAGCCGAATTCCCTGTGAATTTAGGCGGGACAGAATCAAATTTAAGAGCGGCCGCCAACGGAGAACATGAAGAGCATTCTGAACTCTATCCTGAATTCGCTAAAATTGCAGCCGAGGAAGGCTTCAAGGAGATATCCGTGATTTTCAAGGAGATTGCCGAAGTAGAAGAAAGGCATGAAAAAAGATTTTTAAGGCTTCTTGAAAACATAGAAAACGGAACCGTCTTCACAAGGGAAGACCCTGTTGAATGGAAGTGCAATAACTGCGGCTACATCCACAATGGAAAATCGGCTCCAAACAAATGTCCCGCCTGCGATCATCCGATAGATCATTTCGAGCTTTTTGTAGAGACATACTAAATATAATCTCGAATCTAAACTTTTTCTTGAATCTCAGGCACCCTCGGGTGCCTTTTTTTGCAACTTTATATTCAGACAAAATGCCTTTTTCCGTTTCGAAAGATTGTCAAAAACCCCTTGTCTGGCCTTTCCAAGGAGGCTCAACATCTTTTTCAAACTCTTCCACTCCCGGTCCCCCAAGTGAGCGCAAACGCCATATTCCATATATATAGCTCAGAACAAGAACAATCACGTTGGCAGGCATGCTCAATATGGTATTTACCAAGAACAAGCCGGCAACATCCCCCCTTAGAAACAAAAACAACTGAATAAAAAGTCTAAGGGCAAAAAACAAGGTCCAGAATATTGTCACCTCTGTATACGCCGGCCTGACGTCACTTCTCCAAAACCAATTCAAGTCCCAGCCTCTGGACAAATGGCTTACCCAGGCGGCAAGCGGTTTTTTTATTATCAGGCTTGTGCCTGCAGCAACGATAAAACTGACACTCCCAATTATTTTGGGGATATAATAATTTGCCGCATTCCCTGCAATATATGAAAATCCCGCCGCGACGCTGACTCCAATCAACCCTCCAAATGCGTATTTCCATGTTTGCCTCAATACAAGTCTTGCAATTCCGATTAGAACCGCAGAGCATATGGCCAAAATCGATGCCCAATTGATTCCATACAAGCCATTTGCAAAAATAAATACAATTGGCGGAACGAGTGCATCCAATGTCTTTCCTGTCAGTACTGTTTTCAGTTCTTCAATGATTTCATTTCCCTTGTTCATCTTGCGGACGTCCTTTCAAATATAAGATTCTCATACCTTTAATTTTGAAATCACATCATCTTTTTTTGCCCCAAGGAAAAATTCAAGCCAATCTCCATCACTTTTGTAAAAAACCTTCAGCAAATATATGCAAGCCGTAAAAAACCCGAGAACCATCATCATTGTCACCCATGCAATGCTGCCTGCAATAGATTTTTCGCGAAATACAATCCACATAGAGAACAATGCAAATCCTACATAAAGGTCAATCATGGACATTACCCCCCACGGATTAGCCATCAGCTTTGCACCGTCATTAAAAAAATCGCCATATATAAAACCGTTTGCAAGCCCCAATGTCATCATTGCCAGCCCAATCCACGCGACCGCTTTGCCTGCTTTCATATAAAGCCCCCATTTCATTTGATTTCACGCGCTATTACAAGAATGTTGATTTTCTTATAATGCCGCTTAACAGACTTGCGCACTTCTCCAAAATGCACCAATTTTCATAGTTATACCCTAATGCATTTTCTTTTAACGTCATACTGCATTTTTAAACTGGCTGTAATGGAGGTCATGGTAGAATCCTTTCAAATCCAACAGTTCCTTATGGCTTCCCCGTTCGATTATTTTTCCTTCGTTTATCACCATAATCATTGTCGCATCCTTGATTGTGCTCAAGCGGTGGGCTATTACAAAACTGGTTCTCCCTTCCATCAAGTGCAGCATTGCCTTTTGAATGTGGACTTCCGTCCTTGTATCAACACTGCTTGTGGCTTCATCAAGAATCAATATCGCCGGATTCGACAGGATGGCTCTTGCTATTGCAAGCAATTGCCTCTGCCCTTGGCTTAGATTGCTTCCTTCCTGCGACAAGACAGTGTCGTATCCGTCAGGCAGATGTCTTATGAAGTGGTCCGCATATGCGCGCTTAGCAGCCTCATGCACTTCTTCGTCTGTCGCGTCAAGCCTTCCGTATCGTATATTTTCTCTGACAGAACCCGAAAAAAGATATGTGTCCTGGAGTACTATGCCAAGCTTGTTTCGCAAGCTATTGACTTTGATGTCCCTTATGTTGACACCGTCAATTTCTATGGCGCCGCTTTCTATGTCATAGAATCTTGTCAAAAGATTGATTATTGTCGTTTTCCCTGCCCCTGTAGGCCCGACAATTGCAATGGTGTCTCCCGGTTTTGCTTCAAAGTAAGCTTTCTTTAAAACCTTTTCCCCCTCTACATATCCAAAATCGACTTCATTGAATACCACATGTCCCTTTACATCTTCCAAATCCTTGGCATATATTGAATCTTGAATTTCGGGTATATGGTCCATCGTTTCAAAGACCCTTTCAGCTCCCGCTATTGCCGATTGTATTGTATTGTAAATGTTCGCCAATTGAGTCAACGGCCTTCCAAATTGCCTCGAGTAATTGAGAAAAGCCGCTATAAGCCCAACGCTTAGGCTTCCGGTAATGACAAGATATCCTCCCGCACCGGCGATAATTGAAAATCTGAGGTTGTTCATCAAGTTCATGCTCGGCCCCATGAACCCTCCGAATATCTCCGCTCTGATGGATGAACCCTTGAGCTTCTGATTCATTTCATTGAATTCGGCTATTGCTGTTTCTTCTTTTCCGTAAGCCTTGACAACTTTCTGCGCTGTCAGGTTTTCTTCGATGATTCCATTCAGTTTTCCCAAATGGCGCTGCTGGTCCCTGTAGCCCTTTCGTGTGTTTTTCGCAATCAGTTTTACCGAAAATATTATCATCGGTACGGTCGTCATGCTGATTAGAGCCAACTGCCAGTTGAGAAGCAGCATTATCACTATGACTCCCGAAAATGAAAGAAGGCTGGAAAACATTTGCGCTATGCTGTTTGACAGAGTTGTGCTGACATTTTCTAT
>PKTO01000112.1 GCA_002869095.1 Clostridiales bacterium | reverse complement strand
CCGATAGCCGCATCTCTTATGGTCGTTGAGCTTACAGACAACTACGCAATACTGTTCCCGGCTTTGATAGCCTGCGCAGTTGGGAGCATCACCACGGAAATTATGCACAAGTACAGCATCTACACAAAACCCCTTAAAAACAATTTGATTGACATAAAATAAAAAAACAAGTTGAAAACCCCCTTGGACCTTTGTCCAGGGGGGTTTGATTTGGTGCTTGCATAATTCCGGTTTATTTTTGGGTCTCCAATATTTTTGCTATGAGGTCGCCTATAATGTATACGTCGCCTGCTCCCATTGTGATTATCAAATCCCCAGGTTCGGCAATGCTTGCTACATGTTTTGCCGCATCCTCGAAGCTGCTTATATATTTTACGTCCACACCTTCTTCTTTCACGAGGTTTGCCAATTCATTGCTGTGCACCTGGCCCGAATCCTCTTCCCTGGCCGCGTAGATGTCCGTTATCACAACACGGTCGGCTTTCCCGAACGAGGAAGAAAAATCCGACAGGAGAGCCTTGGTTCTCGAAAAAGTATGGGGCTGGAATATGCTCCATATCTTTCGGTGGGGATATCTTCCGGCGGCTTCGAGAGTCGCCTTGATTTCGCTTGGGTGGTGCGCATAGTCGTCTATTATTGTGATTCCGTTCATTTTGTGTTTGATTTCGAAACGTCTCTTGGGGCTGTGGAACGATTTCAGGCGCTTTTGAATAGCATCCGTTTCTATTCCGCATGCATCGCACGCGGCGATTGCGGCCAAAGCATTGTATATGTTGTGTTTGCCGGGCACTGAAAGTTCGAAGCGGCAATATGGTTGACCGCCTTTCAAAACTTCGAAGCTTGGGGTCCCATTGTCCGTGTAGACAATATTTATTGCCTTATAGTCGGCATCTCCGTTTATTCCGTAGCTTATGGTTTTTTTGTCTGAATCGGCGCATACAACCCTGACGTTGTAATCGTCGAAATTGGCCACTATTGTTCCTCTTTTGGGCAGGCATTCCGTAAATTTGCCAAAAGCTTCCATTATGTGTTTCAAATCCCTGAAATAGTCCAAATGATCTTCGTCCACATTCAGTATTATTTCAATTGTCGGATGGAATTTGAGGAAATTTTCCTTGTATTCACATGCTTCGGTTATCATGTAATCATTTTTGCCAACCTTTACATTCCCTGAAATTTCTTCTATCATTCCTCCCACCAGAATTGTGGGATCAACTCCGGAATCTTCAAATATCATTGAAATCATTGAGGTTGTCGTAGTTTTTCCGTGTGCGCCCGAAACGGCTATTATTTCCTTGAAGTTTTTCATCAACAATCCCAGGGCTTCCGCCCTGTCCATTGTCGGAATGTTCAATTCCATCGCTTTTGCATACTCCGGATTGTCGGCATGAACTGCGGATGTGTATATGACCAGGTCCATACCCTTTATGTGCTCGGCTGAATGGCCTATAAAGACTTCTATGCCTTTCTTGGCCAATTTTTTCGTGATTTCGGATGAATTGATATCAGAGCCGGAGATCTTTTTCCCGCTTGACAGAAGCAGCTCGGCTATGGCGCTCATTCCTATGCCGCCTATCCCAATCATGTGAATCTTGTCGTAAGGGCTCAAGTCTGACCCGGGATTTGCATGTTTCATAATTATCTCTCCATTCTTCGTATAGTCTTCATACTTAATGAATTATACCACAAAACGCTTTAAAGAGGGATTGGCGCTTTTATTAATTTAAAAAATCGTTCTTGTCTATTGAATTTTCGTAAAAAAACGAATAAAATTAATAATAAACACAAATATTATTCGGATGGGTGATGACTTTGGGCAAATTTAAAAGAAATGAGAGGATTGGAGGCATTGTCAAGGTTCTTTGTGACACGCCGAACAAGATTTACACGCTTAACCATTTTACCGCAATGTTCAATGCTGCGAAATCTACAATCAGCGAAGACATTGTAATAGTCAAAAGAGTAATGGAAGATTTGGAACTCGGCATAGTCGAAACAATTTCGGGAGCTGCGGGAGGTGTCAGGTATATTCCCAAAATAAACAGCAGGGAGACAGAAAAAGTCTTGTCAGACATTTGCGAAACGCTTAGAGACGAAAGCAGGATCATCTCCGGCGGTTTCATCTACACCGCCGACATTATCTACAATCCGCACTATGTAAAAAAAATCGGTGAAATTTTCGGAAGAATTTTCGCCGACAAGCCTATTGACTACATACTTACTCTTGAGACCAAGGGCATACCTCTTGCAATTATGACGGCCAATACGCTCAATGTTCCGCTAGTAATAGCGCGCGACGACAACAGGGTAACCGAAGGGTCAACGGTAAGCATAAACTATGTTTCGGGTTCGACCGGAAGCATAAGCACCATGTACGTGTCCAAACGCGCCGTAAAAACAGGGTCAAATGTCCTTATAATAGATGATTTTATGAGGGCTGGAGGAACTGCCAAAGGATTGGTGGACCTGATGACGGAATTTGATGCCAATGTTGTCGGCATCGGTGTCATGATTGCCACCAAAGAGCCGGAGAAGAAGATGGTTGATGATTATGTTTCCCTTATCTCTCTTGAGGCAATAACAAGGGACAAAAGAATAATAATACATCCGAAGGAAGATGTTTGTGTTTGATTGGCAATGGAAATAATGCCGTTTGCATGTTATAATCTATGACGGAAGACGGAATATGTTAGGGGTGCAAATATGTTGAAGGCCATAATTCTTGCGGCCGGTGCAGGGACAAGAATGAAATCCAAGAAACCCAAGGTGCTTCACGAGGTTTGCGGGATTTCAATGATTGAACATGTGCTCAGGGCGTCTGAATCGGCGGGAGTATCCGATTCGGTTGTAGTCATAGGGCACCAGGCCGAAGCGGTTCGGCAAGAGCTTTCCGGTAGAAATCTGAAATTCGCGCTCCAGCTTGAAAGGCTTGGAACCGGTCATGCGGCAATGCAGGCAACCGGCAAGATGCCTGATCAAGGAACAGTATTGGTTTTGTGCGGAGACACGACTCTTGTCCGCGGGGAAACGCTGGCAGGTTTGATAAGGCATCATAACGAAGAGAAAAATTCGGTCACTGTGCTTACCGCCTCATTGGACGAACCCTTTGGTTATGGAAGAATAATCAAGGATTGCGAGGGAAACCTGCTTGGGATTGTCGAGGAAAAGGACGCGGATGAAGATGAGAGGGCTATAAAGGAAATCAACTCCGGCATGTATTGCTTTGATGCGGCATCTCTCAAAGAGTCCTTGAAAGACCTGGAGAATGGAAATAGCCAGGGCGAATACTATTTGACCGATACAGTCGGTATTTTACGCGGCTTAGGCAAGCGGGCCGGGACTTATGAAATAGAAGACCCTCTGGAGATTCTAGGTGTAAACAACAGAGTTCAGCTTTCTACAGCCGAGCAAACAATGAAATCAAGAATAAACACCAGGCATATGCTCTCTGGCGTAACCATAATGAGTCCCGCCGACACTACAATCGGAATCGATGTCAAAATAGAGCCTGATACCGTTGTTTTTCCGGGATCCCAATTGAAAGGCGCAACTTCAATCGGACCCGACTGCGAAATAGGGCCATATGCGATTCTGGAAAATGCAAAAGTTGGTGCAGGAACGGCAATCAGGCAGTCTACTGTTGTGGACAGCTCCGTGGGAAAAGATGCAAAGATTGGGCCATACGCATATCTTCGCCCGGGAAGCATAATTGAAAACAATGTAAAACTGGGTGATTTTGTAGAAGTCAAAAATTCTACGGTAGGCGAAGGCAGCAAGGCTTCGCACCTTGCATATATAGGTGACGCCGACATAGGAAAACGGGTAAACATAAGCTGTGGAGTCGTTTTTGTGAATTATGACGGAAAAAACAAACATAGGACAAAGGTTGGTGACGATGTTTTCATAGGATGCAATGTCAATCTTGTTGCACCTGTAATTGTCAACAACAAGGCATATGTGGCCGCTGGAACCACTGTTACAGAAGCTGTGCCGGAAGGAGCCCTGTGCATAGGCAGAAGCAGGCAGGAAAACAAGGAGAAGTGGGTGGAACGAAAATGGTCCGCTGAGTATAATGCAGACAAATAACAGTATGCACAATCTAGAGGAGGGTTTCTTTAAATGCAAGAGGCAAGTAATACGGTAAAGATTTTTTCGGGCAATTCAAATCGAAAATTGGCCGAAAAAATCTGCAAAGAGCTGAATCTGCCATTGGGGGATGCCAAGGTGGGATCTTTCAGCGACGGAGAAATAACTGTTAATTTCAATGAATCTGTAAGAGGTAGGGATGTATACTTAATACAATCAGTCAGCCCTCCTTTGGTGAACCGTTATTTGATGGAACTGTTGATAATGATCGATGCATGCAAGAGAGCCTCGGCAAAAAGCATTTCAGCCGTAATTCCTTATTACGGCTATGCAAGACAGGACCGCAAGGCGAAAGCCAGAGATCCGATCTCGGCTAAGCTTGTGGCGGATTTGCTTGAAAAAGCTGGAGCGGACAGAGTTTTGTCAATGGACTTGCATGCCGCACAGATACAGGGATATTTCAATATTCCGGTTGACCATCTCATGGGGGTTCCCATTCTGGCAAAGTATTTCAACAACAAGAACATTGAAGATTTGGTTGTTGTATCTCCGGACCTTGGAAGTGTTGCAAGGGCGCGTAAATTTGCCGACCGCCTGGACTCCGCTATTGCGATAATAGACAAGAGGCGTCCAAAGGCGAATGTTGCTGAAATAATGAACATAATCGGAGATATAAACGGCAAGAATGTAATCCTTATAGACGACATGATCGATACGGCAGGCACAATAACCCAGGGAGCAAAAGCTCTCAAAGACCTGGGGGCAAAGGATGTATATGCATGCTGCACCCATCCTGTACTTTCAGGGCCCGCATTGGAGAGGATTGAGAATTCGGTCATAAAGGAACTTGTTGTTTTGGACACCATAGATCTGGAAGAAGAAAAGATTCTGGACAAAATGACCATACTTTCAGCGGCTCCTCTTTTCGCGGAGGTAATGAAACGAGTTTACAAGAATGAATCGGTAAGCAATCTTTTCGTTTAAGACACTGAAATAAAAGCTCCCTGTTTCGGGAGCTTTTATTTAAAGCCATAAAAAGGTTTTTCATATATAAAAGGGGCGCTTTTTAATGCACATAATCGTAGGATTGGGAAATCCGGGCAAGAAATACGCCGGAACAAGGCATAATGCCGGATTTGAAGTATTGGACCATTTTGCCGAAAAACATGGAATAAAAATAAACAAAATAAAGTTCAAGGGACTTTTGGGTGAGGCAACCCTGAAAGGCGAGAAAGTGCTTCTTTTAAAACCCCAGACATTCATGAATCTTAGCGGTAGAAGCGTAAGGGAAATAGCTGAGTTTTATAAAATTGAAATCGACAGGCTTATCGTTGTCTATGACGACATAGATACGCCTTTGGGCAAGATACGAATACGAAAAAAAGGCAGTGCCGGAACCCATAACGGAATGAAAGACATAATATACAACCTGATTACCGATGAATTTCCGAGAATAAGGATTGGGATAGGGTCATCCGGGAACAAGAATCTTGTAGGGCATGTCTTGGGGGG
>PKTO01000115.1 GCA_002869095.1 Clostridiales bacterium | reverse complement strand
TATCTTCCTCATTTCAAAATGACATACGACCTGAGGCCCGAGCTTCAAAAGATAGCCGATTCATGGCCGGACAGTTTGGACGATTCCGCGGCAAGAAACGAATGGGGATGGAAGCCCGAGTACGATCTTGATTCGATGACTGTGGACATGCTGGAAAAATTGAGCAAAAAACTGGACATAAAAGAAAAAGTTTCATAGAGGATACAAACATACAGCATAAAGACTTTTTAAAAAACCCGGCGAGAATTGTGCCGGGTTTTCATTTTAATGGGGATAGAGACTATTTGACTCGATTGCATATGCAATGCATGTTTATTTCAACCGGCTATTTTGGTATGATAAGGTGTAAGCAAAAATAGAGGGTGAGGGGTAAGGGTTATGAAAAAGTGGGATTATATTATAGTCGGAGCCGGGCCATCAGGCATTTTCGCGGCGCTTGAACTGAAAAAGCTGGATGATTCATGCAAAATACTGATGCTTGAAAAAGGAAACCCGATAGGAAAGCGCACGTGTCCCAAAAGAACGACAGGCAAATGCGTGGGCTGCAATCCCTGCAACATAACGACAGGGTTCGCCGGCGCAGGAGCATGGTCGGACGGCAAACTGTCATTGTCGGAGGAAGTGGGAGGCAACCTTCCAAGCTATATAGGAAGGGAAGAGACCAAAAAGCTCATCGAATATGTGGACAAGCTTTACATCAAATTCGGAGCCGATAAAAAAGTATACGGAATGGACGAGAGCGAAGGCATAAAATCCATACGAAAGAAAGCCATAGAAAGCAATCTTAATTTGATCGAATGCCCCATAAGGCACATGGGGACAGAAGTCGGCAACACTATCTATGCGGAGCTTCAGAAGCATCTTCAGGAAATCGGGGTTGAGCTTTCCTTCAGGAATCCTGTCAAGGACATTCTGATAGAGAAGGGGACCATCCGGGGAGTGGTTGCTGACAAGGAGCACTATGCGGACAAGGTTGTCGTGTCGGTGGGAAGGGAAGGCTCCGAATGGTTCAAGGCCATTTGCGAGAAATACGAAATAGATACAGAGGTCGGGGATGTCGATATCGGAGTTAGGGTCGAAACGCGTCGCGAGATAACCAGGGAGCTTGACGAGAACATGTACGAAAGCAAGCTTGTCTACTACACTCCAACTTTCGACGACAAGGTGAGGACATTCTGCAACAACCCCGGAGGGGAAGTTTCCACAGAATACTACGAAGACAATCTTGCAGTTGTGAACGGCCACAGCTACAAATCCGAGGAGAAAAAGACCAAGAACACGAATTTCGCGCTCCTTGTAACCAAGCATTTCACAGAGCCCTTCAATTCCCCCATAGCTTACGGCAAGCACATAGCAAAGCTTGGCAACATGCTTTCGGGAAACAAGGTCATAGTGCAGCGCTATGAAGATTTCAGGCGTGGCAGAAGGACAACGGTGCAGAGGCTTGGAAGAAACAATATAGTGCCGACTCTTGCCGATGCCGTTCCGGGAGACTTGTCGCTCGTTCTCCCTTACAGGATAATGAAGGACATAGACGAAATGATCAAGGCCCTGGACAACATAGTGCCGGGAATAGCAAGCAACGGGACCCTCCTGTACGGAGTGGAGGTTAAGTTCTATTCCAACAGAGTGAAGGTAGGCAAGAATTTTGAAACCAACATTTCCAGCCTTTACGCTTTGGGCGACGGTGCCGGCATCACGCGGGGCCTCATGCAGGCAAGTGTCAACGGAGTCAGTTTTGCAAGGCAGATAATGGAATAAAACGGTTTGCCTTAATTTGGAAGTTTAATGAATCTCAAAAAAACACCTCCAAAAGGAAAAGGTGTTTTTTTGAGATTGAAATATATGCTTAAATGGGCGGTGCGGATATTGAAAAAGAAAATCTACTGGACAATACTGATTCTTCTGTTGCCATTCGCTTTTTTTTCGGCAGTCTTTTTTTGCTGCAAAGGAGCGGCATTAGGACCTGGCGGAAGCGGTCCTGACACTATAGCGGCGGCGGAGAGAATAAGCGAATTGACCGGCAATGATTACCAAGGAAGGCAATTCGGGACCCCCGGAGGGGAAAAAGCCTCTCGATACATAAAAAGCGTCTTGAAGGAACAGGGGATTGAAAGCTTTCACGAAGAAGGCTACGGAATGGGGTTTGACGCTACCACAGCCGTTTTCAAATCAGCGGAATTCAATATTTCGGATATTGGAGACGGAGTCTCCGGGGCATTCGAAATATATAAAGACTACAATCCGGCGACCAAGGGTTTTGGCGGAGGAATCGACTATTCAGGCGACGTTCTTTTGGCTGATGGTCCCGTCGAAGGCATACCCGGGTACATGCTGGTTGGACGCATGGTTGCGGCAAGGTCGGGGGAGATTTCCGAAGAAGCCCAAACCCATGTTTTGAAGAGCGGAGGAAAAGGGATCCTCTTTTATGATGAAAATGAGACACAGAATCATGAAATGGAAAGAAAGAGTGTGGATGCTTCAGGAAAGCGATCCGATACCGTTTTCATGGCCAGAATAAGCGGCGGTGTTTATGACAAGTTGCAAAAGCGCGCGGGAAACGGATTTGATGGAATAGCCGACGGGGTCGAAATACATGTGGAAATTGGATTTCCATACGCGAGCGGCGAGAACATAATAGGATACATACCCGCAGAGCAAAGCGACGAATGCCTGATTTTTGCCTCAGGATACGACGGATACGGTTCATACGGCGAAAAAGGCCATGTGCCGGGAACGATAGACAATGCGGGAGGAGTATCGGGCCTTTTGGAGCTTTCGGGCAAACTCGCCTCTATGGATTCTGTTCCCGAAATGAATATAGTATTTTTGTTTTTTGACGGTGAAAAATCTGGAGATTCAGGAATCGGCGATTATATTGAAAACCATCTTTTTCCTGTTGATAAAACGCAAGTCGTGATTTTGGACAAACTGGGATGGAAAAGTTCGGAAAAGACATGGATATCATATGTGGACGGAGACCCTTCTTCGGAGAGGCTTGCTGAAATGATTTTCAGGAATTATGAAAATGCAGGCATGAAAGCGCTGACCGAAGAATCAGGCATAAATGCAAGCCAAAAGATTTTATTTGAAAGGGGAATTCCATCGGCTGCAATCGGAAGCGTAAATGGAAAAGAATTCGATTCAATAGGAGGATCTCCCAAGGACAACGGCGGACAATGGGATGCCGCAAAGTTTGAAGAGAATATGGAGGGTTGCACCGATTTTGCAACAAACCGTTGCTATAAAATGCCATACACGGGGCATATGGGTACTGAAGCGGAAATTTTCGCCGCTGTGCTTGCCATTCTTCTGTATTTTTCGTACGCCGCAAGTGTTTTATATGCCAGACATCCCGGCGCATCAATAGGCAAAAGAACAATCCGCAAAATTTATTTTTCATTGCCCCGAATGCTTCTGGGCCGGTTTGCCGGTTTGCTTGTTTCGGTTTCGGCGGCAATTGCTGTCATTGTTTTAGCATCGAATATTCGTTTTTTGGACGGAGCTTCACTAAATTCGGCATTTGAAGGAATGCATTCATTCATAATAAACTTCGAACCCGGCAAAATCCCCGGTCTTTTGGGTGACGGCCTGGCATTGAGCGCTGTGCTTGCGGCATCGTCAACGGCATTCGCATTCATGGCGGGAATCTTGGCCGGGACATGGAGAGGAGCCGCTTCAGAAAAAGCGTCGGATGGGCGGGGAATGTTTTCCATCGCCGTATTGTCAATTCCGCAGCCTTTCTTGGCTCTAGGGCTTTTGTATGTTTCGATTCTATGTTTCGGAACCGCCCCATATTCGGGTGGAGGTTTTGAATATTCATTTAAAACGCTTGCCATTCCGTTTTTTTCGATTGCCATTATTCCATTCGCATCCTTGTCATTGGTGGTGGAAAGATTCGTAAAAGGGGAAATGGACAAGGATTATGTCCTTGCCGCAAGAGCAAGGGGATTTGGAACATTCGAAATAGCATCAAGGCACATGCTCAAGGGGATTTTGGCGGAAGCTGCAGGATTCATTCCCCAGATGGCTGTCATGGCTTTGTCGAATCTTATAGTGGTTGAATATATTTTTGGATTGCCGGGTCTTATGAACCGGCTTCTTGTGGATATTAAGAGTCCTGAAACGGTGTTCGGAGCAATGATTCTGGCGGGTGCATTCTGTGTTTTTTCGGTGCTCGTTTCGAGAGTCTTACAATTGCTTATGAGCCCGAAGGGAGGGTGCTGAGATGAAAAGAGAAAATCGGCATATTTTCCTGGGGACGGCGCTCTTGTGGGCACTATTGATGTTTGCGCTTTATCCGGAGATTGCGTCCTTCGAAAAAACGCATCTGTTCAAAGGAATTGCAGATTTGACAGAAGGCGAATATTCAGGACTCGTGATTAGAGGGATCCGATATGTAGCTGCCGCGGCGGTCATTGTATCAGCCATTCGGCTCATTGCGGCAATCGCACTAGGGGTTCTGTCAGGGGTGGGGAGCCTTTCGGCAGGCTGGCTGATAAGTCTGTTTGAATCCGTATTCAGGCTTGTTCCCGCAAACATAGCTTGCCTGGCAATTTTGGCTGGAGCCTCTGCAAATGAATCTATAAGACAACAACTGCCGGCCGTTTTTGTGGCGGTGCTGAGTATTTCGGGCTGGAGCGGGCCGGCTGGGGACATTTCCCGGGAAATGAAAAAACTCGATGGCGGAAGGCTTTCAAAAGGCGGCGAGGCGGCAGGCAGAGGCCGCGTTTCAATAGCTTTGGGAAACATGTTCCGAATTGTGAAGGGCCGCATTCCCGCAATGTTCTTTGACCAGACGGCGAAAGTCCTGACGGTTATCGCCCAGCTGTTGATATTTTATGGACTTTTTGAAGGGTTTGGCATTCTCTATGGTCCGGTTTCTCTAATCGAGACCCAGGACTATGGCTTAATCGCCAGATTCATGCCTTACTGGCATCTCAAGCCTTACCTTGCGCTTTACCCGGGTTTGGCATTCTTAATTGGAATCTTCGCATCAAATCTGCTTTCGGATGGCTTAGAAAAAAGGCGGATGCGGTTGGCTATGGATAAAAGGGCGGGAAGCAATTCGTTTGCGGCAGCCATACTTTTATTTGCGGCGGCAGCAATTGTCATATTGTTTATAAATAAAAGCATCGTTGCTGCTGACTTCAGCATTGCAGAAATGCGACGGTCTCTAGACTTGGAGAGGGCAGGGGAGATGATTCCCGGAAGCCGGGAAGCCCGGGAGGGTGCAGAACTGCTTGCGTTGGAGCTTAAAAAAATCGGATTTTTGCCGATTTCAGATTCTTTTATTCAAGATTATGAGAGGGATGCGATAATAGAACCGATCTACGACGAACTTGTTTTTGATTCCGGCGATGAAAAAACCGCATATGAAGCAGGCAAGGACTATTTTGCGGATTCATTCGGAATGTTTGACGTATCGGCAAGCGTCTATGACGGAAGAAGGATGGACTACTATTTCATGGAAGACACATACGGCGAATTTTCGGGCAAGTGGATATTGCTTGAAAGAAGGAAATACAGCCAGAAGGACATAATGGCTTTTTCTGAAAAGATTCTTGAGGAATCCAAGGCAAAAGGAGTTCTTGTTTCCGGG